>CAYYOY010000121.1:0-5931 GCA_964473265.1 uncultured Oscillospiraceae bacterium | reverse complement strand
TTTACCAGGGTGGTTTTGCCCGCGCCGGTGGGGCCTACAATGGCCACCGTCTCGCCGGCCGCAATATCCAGGCTAAGGTCTTTAATAAGAATTTTCTCGGGTGTGTACCCAAAGCGTACATGCTCGAAGGAAACGCTACCCTCTACCGTTGCGGGCAGCTGGCTGCCGGCGGCATCGGGCACTTCCTCGGCTTGGTCTAAAAATTCAAAGATGCGTTCGGCAGCCGCTACGGTAGACTGCATAATATTTACCATTTGGGAAATTTGGTTAAGCGGCATATTAAAGTTTTGCAAATATTGCAGGAAGGACTGCACATCGCCAATGTTAAGCCCACCGTTGATAACCAACAGGCCGCCCGTTACCGTTACCAGCACATAGCCCAGGTTGCTCATAAACATGGTGAGCGGCATAATAATGCCCGAGATAAACTGGCTCTTCCAGCCAAACTGGTAAAGCTCGCCGTTAATAGCCTCAAACTGGCTGGTAACGGTTTCTTCACGCCCATAAAGCTTTACCACGTTGTGGCCGGTATAAATTTCTTCAATGTGGCCGTTAATGTTACCCAGCGCCTGCTGCTGGCCCCGAAAAAGCTTTTGGCTGCGCTTTACAATGCCCATGGAAGAAAGCAACATAAGCGGCACAATGAGCAGCGAAATTAGCGTCAAAATCGGGCTTATGGTCAGCATCATAACCAGTATAAACAAAACTGTAAGCGCCGCGCTAAGCGCCTGGTTTATGCCTTGTTGCAATGAGTTTGCCACAGTGTCTACATCGTTGGTTACGCGCGAAAGCACGTCACCAAAGCTGTGGCTGTCAAAATAACGCAACGGCAGGCGGCGTAGCTTTTGGTCCACCGCCTGGCGCAGGCTGTACATGGTCTTTTGCGAAACACCCGCAATAATATACTGTTGCAAATAAGCCAGCACAGCCCCGGCAAGGTAGGTTGCACCCAGCAGCACCAGCGTTTGGAAAAGGCGGGTGAAATCGATACCGCCCTGGGCCAGCCCAGCTGCAATAATGTTGGTGGTGTTGCCCAAAATGCGCGGGCCCAGGTTTGTGGCAACGGTAGAAAGCACCGTAAGCACCACAAAGGCAATTAGCCCTGCCCGGTAAGGCTTGGTAAAGCCAAACAAACGGCCCAGCGTACCTTTGAAATTCTTGGGTTTTTCTATGCCGCTGTGGGCGTGATGTGTTCCGCCTCTCATGCACCCACCTCCTCTTCCGAAAGCTGCGAAGATACAATTTCGCGGTAAACGGCACAATCTTTATATAGCTGGCTGTGGGTGCCAATGCCGGCAACCCGGCCTGCATCCAGCACAATAATAGAATCGGCATGCATAATGGTGCTTACCCGCTGCGCTACAATAATAACGGTAGCGCCACCGGTTTCTTTTGCCAGTGCCGCCCGCAGGCGAGAATCGGTAGCAAAATCGAGCGCCGAAAAACTATCGTCAAACAGGTAGATAGATGGCCGGCGCACCACCGCGCGGGAAATGGAAAGCCTCTGCTTCTGCCCGCCCGAAAAGTTTGAGCCGCCCTGTGCCACGGGGGAGGCAAAGCCATCCTCCTTGCTGGAGATAAAATCGAGCGCTTGGGCAATTTCGGCGGCTTTTTCAAGTTCCTGTGGGGTGGCATCTGGCTTGCCCCAGCTTAGGTTAGAGGCAATGTCGCCACGGAACAGCACCGATTTTTGCGCCACAACACCCAGCCGACCGCGCAGCTGGCGCAGCGAAATATTGCGGATATTTACGCCGTCCAACAGAATTTCGCCCTCGGTTGCGTCGTACAGCCGGGGGATGAGGTTAAGCAGCGTGCTCTTGCCGCTGCCGGTGGAGCCAATGATAGCAACCGTTTGGCCGGGCTGAGCCACAAAGCTGATATCGGCCAGGGCCGGGCGTTCGGCTTCGGCATAGGTAAAACTAACCTTGCGGAATTCCAGCTTTGCCCCCTTGTCCGATTGTGGCAGCTCATCCGGCTTCTCAGGGTCCAAAATGGAAAGCGGAGTGTCCAGCACTTCGGCAATACGCACACCCGAGGTTGCGGCACGGGGCAGCATAACAAATATCATAGAAACCATGGTGAAGGACATTAGAATTTGCATAAGGTACTGCACCATAGCCATAATATCGCCCACCATAATGCCGCCGTAGCTTGCCTGCAGGCCGCCCAGCCACACAATGCCAATGGTGGCAGCGTTTAAAATGATGGTAAGCGAGGGCATAAGCAGTGCGAATATACGGTTCATGGCAATAGAAACCTGGGTAAGGTCGGTGTTGGCGGCATCGAAGCGTTCTTCTTCATAGTGTTCGGTGCCGAAGGCACGCAACACCCGCAGACCGGTAAGCTTTTCGCGCAGCACCAGGTTTACTTTATCTACCCGCTGCTGCATGGTTTTAGAAAGCGGCAGCGCACGGGTTGCCACCAGCACCACCATAATCAGCAGCACCGGCACCGCTATAAATATAACATTGGAAAGCTTGGGGCTCTTTAGGTAGGCAAGCACAATACCACCCACCGCCATAAGCGGAGCCATTACCACAATGCGTAGCAGCATCATGGTAAACTGCTGCAGCTGGTTTATATCGTTGGTGGTACGGGTTATCAGCGATGCAGTGCCAAATTTATTAAACTCAGCCAGTGAGAAGCTTTCTACCTTGGCAAAAATTTCGCTTCGTAAGTTTTGGCCCAACCCAGCCGCTACCCGCGCGGCGAAAAAACCCGAAATTAGGTTGGCTGCAATGCCTACCAGCGTTACCCCCAGCATCATGCCGCCTATGCGCAAAATGGTGGGAATGCTTTGGCCGATTACCCCACGGTTGATAATATCGGCCATAAAACTGGGCAGCAGCAGGTTGGTAACCGAGGCTACTGTAATAAGCGCAATAGAGGCCAGCACGGCCCCCGTGTATGCACGCAAACGGGAAAATAGCATTTTCATGGTTGACAGCTCCTGTTGTTTGGTTTTGGCCTAGCGGTGCTTGTGGCTTGGGTTGCCCACCCATACTTCGCCGGGGGGCAGGCTTTTGGTTACCACCGCGCCGGCCCCCACCGTGGCGCCGTTGCCAATAACGCGTCCTGGCAGCAGCACGCAGCCGGCTCCCAGCGCGGCACCGTCCTCCAGGTTAGCACCGCAGTAGCCCTGGGTGCCACCGCCTCGGCCAAGGGTATTATCGTTGGAAGTTACTACACAGGGGGCAATAAAGCAGCCTGCCCCCACCTGCGAAAAGGCGCATAAATACGCCCCGGTTTCTACCTTGCAGCCGGGGCCTATGGTGCAGCGGTTTTCCACCGTGGCCAACCGGCCTATTACGCTGCCCTGGCCTATGCGGCTTTGTTCGCGCACCACGGCGCAATCGGCCAGAAGAACATCTGCTTCCAGCACCGCACCGGCATATACGCAAGCGTAGGCACCCAGCAGGCAGCCGCTGCCAATTTCGGCACCGGGTTGGGGCTGCGGGCTGGTTACCCGTGAACGGGCATGGTGCAGCGGCTGGCAGCCCACCAGCGCAAAATCTCCTATGCGGACATTATCGCCCAGGTGGCTGCCTGTACGAAGCACCACATGGTGGCCCAGTACGCAGCCGTTTCCAATTTCTACACCCGGTTCTATTATACAAAATTCTCCGCAAATTAAATCTGGCGGCAGGCTTCTCAAGCTTGGCACATCCTTTAATACTTTTTCAGCACGGGCCATTGCCGCACTATTAAAAGTATTGTGCCCGCACATACAAAATATTCTCAGGTATATGCAAGGTATCGGCTATTGCGTACTTTCTTCCAGCTCGTTAATATGTCGTGCGGCCTCAAAGGCGGCCACGGCACCGTCGGCCGCGGCGGTAATAATTTGCCGCAGGCCTTTGGTGCGGGTATCGCCCGCAGCATAAACACCCGGCAAGTTGGTTTTGCAATCTTCTCCGGCAATAATGTAGCCGGCTTTATCCAATTCCAGCTGGCCTTGGTAAAGGCTATTTTCGGGCTCCAGCCCAATGGCAACAAACACCGCCGCCACCGGCAGGCTACGGCAACTTTCCTGCTGTGTGTTGGCAAGGGTTACTTCTTCCACCGCTTTGTCGCCGTCAATGCGCTGTACAACGCTGTTCCACAAAATTTGTATATTTTCACGCCGGCCAATGGCCTGGGCCAGCACTTTAGAGGCCCGAAAAGCATCGCGCCGGTGGATAAGATACACTTTTTCGCAGTTGTTGGAAAGAAACAGCGCGTCCTCCAGCTCGGTATTTCCCCCGCCCACAATGGCAACATTGCGGCCTCGGAAAAAGGCACCGTCGCAGGTGGCGCAGTAAGAAACACCGCGGCCCGAAAACTCCTTTTCGCCCGGGCAGCCCAGCTTGCGCCGGCGCGCACCGTTGGCAATAATTACCGTTTTGGCTTCCACTGTGCGCTGGGTGGTAATTAGGCGTTTCACTTTGCCGCCCAGCTCTACCTGCCGCACACCTTCAAACAGAATTTCCGCCCCTTGGGCTTCCACCTGGTTGTAAAGGCCCATAGAAAAATCTACCCCTGTAATGCTTATAATACCGGGGAAATTTTCTACCTCGGGTGTGGTGGCAACCTGCCCGCCATAGACACCGCCCTCCAACACGGCTACCGTGTTGCCGCCACGGCGGCCGTACAGCGCAGCGGTAAGGCCGGCCGGGCCGGCGCCGATAATGGCTATATCGTACATACCATAAGCCTCCTTGTGTTTGGTGTTGGTACAAGCCGTGCAAAATTGCGGGCCTGAAACAAGGCTGTATGTTTAACAATATTAACGCGATTGCCAAAATAATGCAAGTTCTGCGATAAAAGGAATTTCTTTTTTCTCTAAGGCAGGGCAGGGCAGCCCCGAAAAGCGGCAAAAAGCCCCGCAAAGCAAAGGCCTTGCGGGGCTGCAATTTTGGTATAAACAAAGGTTTAGTATGCTACGCCCTGCCACTTCATGGCATCGTATACTTTCAGGAAGCCTGCTACATTGGCGCCCAGCACCAGGTTGCCCGGCTGGCCGAATGTCTGCGAGGCATTGTAGGAATTGTGGAAGATGTTCACCATAATATTCTGCAGCTTGGCGTCTACTTCCTCAAAGCTCCAAGAATACCGCATGGAATTTTGGCTCATTTCCAGGCCGCTGGTGGCAACGCCACCGGCATTGGCAGCCTTGGCCGGCCCAAACAGCACGCCTTTCGCAAGGAAGAGCTCTACCGCTTCAGGGGTGCAGGGCATGTTTGCGCCTTCGGCAACGGCAATTACACCATTGGCAACCAGCTGCGCGGCTTCTTCGCCGTTAAGCTCGTTTTGGGTGGCGCAGGGCAGTGCAATGTCGCACTTAATGCTCCAAATGCCGCGGCAGCCTTCGGTGTAGCTAGACCCAGCCACACGCTTGGTATATTCGCTAATGCGTCCACGCTCTACCTCTTTAATTTGGCGCACAATCTCCAGGTCGATGCCGTTGGCATCGTAGATGTAACCGGCGGAATCGCTCATGGCCACAACGGTGCCGCCCATTTGGGTAGCCTTTTGGTGGGCGTAAATCGCCACGTTGCCCGAACCCGAGATAACAACCGTCTTACCCTGGAAGGAATCGTTCTTCATGCTTTTGAGCATTTCCTGTGTAAAGTAGCACAGGCCATAGCCGGTGGCTTCGGTGCGCACCAGCGAACCGCCGTAGGTGAGGCCCTTGCCGGTGAGCACGCCGGTAAACTCGTTTCGCAGACGCTTATATTGGCCATACATAAAACCAATTTCTCGTGCGCCCACACCAATGTCGCCGGCGGGTACGTCGGTCTCTGCGCCACTGTGCTTAGAAAGCTCTGTCATAAAGCTTTGGCAAAAACGCATAATTTCGCCGTCGCTCTTGCCCTTGGGGTCGAAATCTGAGCCGCCTTTACCGCCGCCCATGGGCAGGCCGGTAAGCGAGTTCTTGAAAATTTGTTCAAA
>CAYYOY010000120.1:0-5937 GCA_964473265.1 uncultured Oscillospiraceae bacterium | reverse complement strand
AGGCAGGAACGCAGCCCCAGCTCGCGGCTTACCTCGCCAATGGTAAAAAGGCTGTCGCCCACCGCGCCCTGGCTGGCGTGGTGGTCGAACACCGTGGTTACCCCGTTGCGGATGCAATCGAGGTAGGTAACATAGGCGCTATAGCGCACATCTGCAAGGGTTAGGGCTTTATCCAGCCGCCACCATAGCCCCTGCAGCACCTCTACAAAGTTGGTGGCAGGGGGGCCGGCAAGGTTGTTGCCGCGTGCCAGCGCGCTATAAATATGATGGTGCGCGTTTATAAAGCCGGGCAGAATTACCTGGCCCTTGGCATCCAGCCACTGGGCCTCGGGAAAACGCTGGCGCAGCAGCGCCGTGGGCCCCACCTGGGTAATGGTGTCGTTTTCTATAGACACACAGCCGTCCGCTAAATAGGGGAGTTGCGGGTTGTGTGTAATGAGCCTGCCGTTGCCTACCAGCAGCATGCGCGCCCCTCCTAGCTTTTAATTGCCGAGCTCGGCCACCGCCTCAATTTCTACCAAAGCACCCTTGGGCAGCGCCGCCACGGCGACGGCCGCGCGGGCGGGGCATTCCTGGGTAAAATAGCGGGCGTAAACCTCGTTCATGGCAGCAAAATCGTTGATATTCTGCAGCAGCACGGTGGTTTTTACCACATTGGCCAGGCTGCCACCGGCCGCTTCCAAAATTACCTTTATATTTTCCAGGCACTGGGTGGTTTGGCCGGCAATATCGTCGGCGGCAAAGGCACCTGTTTCGGGCACCAGCGGAATTTGGCCCGAAATAAACAGCAGCCCGCCGGCGGTATGCACCGCCTGCGAATAGGAGCCAATGGCCTTGGGGGCTTTTTCGGTATGAACAATACGCTTCATGTCGGTTCTTCCTTTATGTCGGTTATTCGGGGTTGGCCTCGTTCACCGCACGTTCTACGGCATTGAGAATATTCTGGTAGCCGGTGCAACGGCAAAGGTGGCCCGAAATAAGCTTGCGCAGCTCGTCGCGGGTGTAGCGCCGGCCGGTGCCCACAATTTCTACCGCTGTCATAATAAGGCCGGGGGTGCAAAACCCGCACTGCACGGCCGCTTCGTCTATAAAAGCCTGTTGAATAGGGCTAAGGCTGCCATCGGGGGCTTGCAACCCCTCTACGGTAAGAATGGTCTTCCCCTCGGCCCAAACCGCCAGGTATACGCAAGAATTCACTGCCTTGCCGTCCACCAGCACGGTGCAGGCACCACATTCGCCCACCTCGCAGCCTTTTTTTACACTGGTAAGCTGCAGGCGGCCCCGCAGCATATCGGTGAGCGATTCGGCGGTGTCTATTGCAAGCTCGCGCCGCTGCCCGTTTACGGTACATGTAATGGTTTTAAGCATGTACCACACCTCCCCCATTACAAATTGCCTGTTCTACAGTTCTGCGGCTGAGCTCGTACACCAGCTGCAAGCGGTATTCCCGCGAGGCCCGCCACGAGCTGCGGGGCTGCACCGCTTTGCAAGCTGTCTGGGCAATTTGCTCCAGCAGTGCGGGCGAAATTACCTGGCCAGATGCTATAACCTCGGCGGCTTCGCAGCGCATGGGCACAGGGCCGGCCACGCCAAAGGCCAGGCGCAGCTCTTCTATGCGTGTTTTGTCGGGGCTCAGGCGGCAAACCGCCGCACAGCCCAGTGTGGCAATATCCATGGCGGCACGCGGCGCAAACTTGGTGTAGTGCCCGCCGCAGCCCAAATAAGCCGCCTTGGGGATGAAAATGCCGGTAAGCAGTTCACCCTGGGCAAGGCTTACCTTGCCCGGGCCGGTGTAAAACTGGGCAATGGCCATGCGCCGTTTGCCGGCGGGGCCGGTGAGCTCTACCTCGGCCTGCAGGGCAAACAGGGTAGAAGCGCTGTCGGCACTGGTAACTCCGTTGCAAAGGTTGCCGCCCACCGTGCCGGTATTGCGTATCTGCGGGCCGCCAATTTGCTCTACGGCATGGGCCAGCACAGGTATATGCTCTAGCACCACCGGGTGGTGGGCAATTTCGGTAAAGGTGGAAAGCGGGCCTATGGCAATGGTGCCATCCTGCAGCAGCGAAATGCCGCGCAGTTCTTCCAGCCCGCCAATGCTTACCAGCTGGCAGCCGGCCAGCTTGCCTTCGCGTATTTTAATCAGCACATCGGTGCCGCCGGCTATTACAATTGCCTGCGGGTTTTCGTTGAGTGTGCGCACGGCATCGGCAATGCATGTCGCTTCGTAAATGCTGGCAATATCAAACATTTCGGCTCACCTGCCCTTCTCTTCAATTAAGCCGGCCTTGCAAAAGCCCTCGAACACCCGCTGGGGTGTGAGGGGAATTTGCGTAAAGCCCACCCCGGTAGCGTTGAGCACCGCGTTGCGCAGTGCCGCCCCTTGGGGAATGGCCGGCGGTTCGCCCAGGCTTTTATTGCCGTAGGGGCCGGTGGGGTCGTTGGTTTCTACAAACAGAGCGTTGAGCTCGGGGGTATCCATACTGGTGGGGAGCTTATAATCCAGCAGGTTGTTGTTGCGGGGGTTGCCGGCTTCGTCAAACAACATCTGCTCGCTTAGAGCAAAACCCAGGCCCATGCTCATGCCGCCGTGCACCTGTGCTTCGGCCAGCTGCGGGTTAATAAGCTTGCCACTGTCGTGCACGTTTACAATGTCTACAATGCGCACCCGGCCCAGCGGAATGTCTACCTCTACTTCCACAAAGCAAACGCCAAAGGAATAGGTATTATTGTGGCAGTTAATGCTGGCTTCGGCCGTAAGGTGGCGGCCGAATTCCATGTTATATAACGCTTCCAGCGCCAATTCGGGCAGCGAAATAAGCGCTTTGCCATCCGCACCGCAAATTTCGGCATTTTGCAGGCTAAGGCTTTCGGCCGGCTGCTGCAGCAGGTTGGAGGCAGCCGCCAAAATTTTGGTGCGCAGCTGCTGTGCGGTTTCGCGCACCGCCATGCCCCCCACATAGGTTTGGCGCGAGGCGTAGGCGCCGGTATCAAAGGGAGTAATGTCGGTATCCTGCGTGGAAACGACATGCACGTCCTCCACCGGAATAGACAGCGTTTCGGCCGCCATTTGGGCAAACACCGTGTCGGCCCCCTGGCCAATTTCGGTAGCGCCCATTTGCATTTGAATAGAGCCGTCTTGGTTGAGCACCATGCGGCAGCCCGCGCTTTCCAGCGAAATGGGGTAAACGCCGGTTTTATAGCTAAACATGGCCATGCCCACGCCTCGGCGCAGCGGGCCTGTTTGGTTTGCATACTTGGCACGTTTTTCGTCCCAATTGATATAGGCTTTGCCCTTTGCAATGCATTCTTCCAGGCCGAAGCTGTGGCAGGTAATGCCGCAATCGGGGTCGCTATAGCCCAGCTTAATGGAGTTTTTCAGGCGGAAGGCTATGGGGTCGAGCCCCATTGCCAGGGCAATATCCTCCATTTGCGATTCGCAGGCGAAAATAACCTGCGGCACGCCATAGCCGCGCATAGCACCCGCAGAGGGTAGGTTGGTAAATACAGTATAGGCCTCGGCATGCAGCGCGCTTTCTTCTTGGTAAAGCTGGCGGAAGGCGCTTACCGCATTGGATACAATGGCATGCCCATGCGAAGCGTACGCCCCCTGGTTGGAATAGGCTTCCAGCCTGCGGGCCACAATGCGGCCATCGGGCCGTACCGCCGTTTTGAGCTTAAAGTGAATAGAGTGGCGGGTGCGGGTGCAGATAAAGGTTTCTTCGCGCGAAAGCTCTAGCTTTACGCACCTGCCGCCCACCTGTGTGGTTAAGTAGGCTGCCAGCGGCTCGTAGAGTACTTCTTGCTTATTACCAAAACCGCCGCCTATGTAGGGCTTAACAATGCGAACCTTGCCCCAGGGAATGCCCAGTGCCTGCCCCACCACGCGCCGGCAAATGTGGGGAATTTGCGTGGAGGAAACCACCACAATGCGGCCGGCTTCCATGTAGGCATAGGAAATGGCGTTTTCCAAATGGCAATGCTGCACAATGGGGGTATCGAAGCTGGCTTCAAAGAAGCGCAGGCCATCTTCCCGGATGGCGGCCTCGAAATCGCCATGCTGGCAGCAGGTGTGGGCCAGTATATTGTTGGGGAAATCGTCGTGCAGGCAGGAAGCCCCCGGTGCCATGGCCGCTTCTACGGTGGTAACAGGCGGGTATTCCTCATATTCCACCTTAATAAGCGCCAGGGCACGTTTGGCAATTACCTCATTATCGGCAATAACGACGGCAATATCGTCCCCCACCAGGCGCACCCGGCGGTTGAGCAACAGGCGGTTGGCAACGTCCTGGTGCGATACATCGGTAGACCAAGGATGCCCCGCCGTGGGGAATGGGTAGTTGGGAACGTCGAAACAGGTGATAACCTTATGTACGCCTTCCAGCGCCTGGGCCGCCGAGGTATCCATGCGCTTTACAAGGCCGTTGGCAATGGTGCTGTGCAGCAGCTTGGCCACCAGCATATTGCCGTGAGAAAAATCGTCGGTGTAGCGGGCGCGGCCGGTAACTTTATCGTACGCGTCCACACGGGTGATGTTTTTTCCTACGCTCAAAAAAAGCCCCCCTATCGTGTAGTGGTTTCAATGCCGGTAAGTTTTACGCTTGCTTTTCTTTTGTGCCTAGAAAAGCAACAAAAGAAGATGTCTAGGGGATTATGCGCCCCCTAAAGCCCCGGTATGGCATGGGCATTGCTATGTGAATTGTAATTGCCAGCTAAAAGAGTTTACAGCCTGCCACATATTTGTGCTGAATGTGGCGGTCGTCTGAAAGGTAGAGGATGCGCTCTAGGCGTTGTTCCAGAGAAAGGTGGGCATTTTCGCCCAGGCCGCTGTCGTCTATTACCAAAAGGTCGCAGGCGTAGCCTGCCTCAAACTTGCCCACCTTGCCAAAGAAGGCGCCGCCCGCCGCCGTAGCCATATGGAAGACCTGGGGCAGTGTAAGGTAGGCTTCCTGCTTGTGGGAAAGGTAGTGCCGAACCTTGGAAAGCTGAATAGCATCGGTGGCGGCACGCATGAGCGAAAGGCTGCTGCCGCCGGCAATATCGCTACCCAAACCAACGGAAATACCCTGCTGCAGCATGGGCACCACCGGCGCCAGACCGCTGCAAATATTCAGGTTCGATTGCGGGCAGTGCACCGCCACCACACCCTGTTGCTTCATAAGCGCCAGTTCTTCTTCGGGCGGGTGAACGCAGTGGGCCATAACAGTTGGGGTTTGGCCAAACAGGCCGTACTTATGGTAGGCCTGGCCGTAAAAGCGAGTATCGGGGTGCAACTGGGCAACCCAGGCAATTTCGTCGTGGTTTTCGGAAAGGTGCGATTGCACCGGCAGGTTAAATTCCTGCGCCAGATTGCCCAGGCCGGCCAGCAGTTCGCCGGTGCAGGTGGGCACAAAGCGCGGGGTGATAATAGGCTTGATGTTCTTATAGCGTTGCAGGCTTTCCTGCGCCCAAGTGCGGGTGTCGTCCAGCGAGGCCTGAGTTTGCTCGCAGAGGTACTCGGGGGCGTTGCGGTCCATATTCACTTTGCCCACCAGCGCGTGCAGGCCGCTTTCTTCCAGCAGCTGCATAAGCAGGTGGGTGGCCTGCGCATGGATGGTAGCAAACACCACTGCGCGGGTGGTAGCGCCGCGGGCAAGCTCGCGCACGAAACGGCCATAAATTTGCGCGGCATATTCCTGCCCGGCAAAGCGGCTTTCCTCGCGGAAGGTGTAGGTGTTGAGCCAATCGAGCAATTCAAGGTCCATGCCCATGCCACGAATGGCATGCTGCGAGGCGTGCAGGTGTAGATCCACCAGGCCGGGGATGAGAATGGCATCGCCGTATTCTTCCTTGGGCAGGTGGGCGTATTCTTCCGGCAGTTTTTCGTAAACGCCGGCAATTTGGCCGTCCTGGCAGACCAGCCAGGCAGCTTTGCGGCAGTGCAGCGCCTCGGGGCCGGCG
>CAYYOY010000119.1:0-5948 GCA_964473265.1 uncultured Oscillospiraceae bacterium | reverse complement strand
CTGCCCCTAGCCGCACTTTTGCTCATTGGCCTGCCGCTTGTTCCTATTTATAAAGGCGTTACCACCGGCCAGCGTGCACGCCGCACCGTTTTGTTTAACCTGGGGGCCTTCTTTGGTGTGGCCCTGCTTATGCTGCTGTTGCCTGCCAGCGGGCTGCTGGTTTCGGCCGCCGGGGCCGAGGCTGCGGGCGAAGCTGTGGCTGGCCTTACCAATGGCGAGGGCATGGCCTACCTTGCCGCCGCACTGGTAACCGGGCTTTCGGCCATTGGTGCCGGTATAGCCGTAGCCGCTGCCGCACCGGCTGCCATCGGTGCATTTTCCGAAGACCCCAAGGCCTTTGGTAAAGCACTTATCTTCGTGGCGCTGGGCGAAGGCGTGGCACTGTACGGCCTGCTTATTTCCATTCTTATCATCAACAAGCTGTAAACTCGCTTTGGCAACTTTGTGTGGACCGGGGTAGCAAGCTATGAAATTTTTTCTTATAAGCGATAACGTAGATACCTGCGTGGGCATGCGCCTGGCGGGTATAGAGGGCGTGGTGGTGCACACCCGCGAAGAGGTGGAACAGGAGCTTGGCAAGGCCTGTGCCAACCCCGAGGTTGGCATTGTGCTTATGACCAACAAGCTCATAGGCCTTTGCCCGCAGTTGGTGTATGATATTAAGTTGGGGGTAAAGCGCCCGCTTATTGTAGAAGTGAGCGACCGGCACGGTGCCGGCCAGCTTTCAGACGCCATTCGCCGCTATGTGCACGAAGCCGTGGGCATTAACATTTAGCCCCGCACCGCTATAAATTAGAAAATAGAACCCTGCCGGTAGGCTTTTGCCGCTCCGTTGTTTGGCCTTTACTTACAGCCTTTACCGGATATTTCTGTTTGGAGGGTACCAGCATGGCAAACACCCAGGAACGCCTTGAACTAATAGAACAATCGGTATTGTCGCTTGCCAAGAGCCAGAGCGAGGCTATACGCGCCCAAGCCGACCAGGCACAGGCCGAGGCTATGGAGCAGGTGGAAAACCAGGTCCTAACCGAGCTCTACAGTAGAATGCAAGACGAAATTAGCGAAATTCGTGGCAGTGCTGTGCGCGGCGTTTCGCAGAGCGAAGAAGATCTGCGCCGCCGTTTGCTGCGCCGGCGCGAGGAAATTACCGCAGAGGTATTTGGCCGGGTAGAGGCGCGTCTACAGGAATATGCCAAAACCCCCGATTACCGCGAATTTATGCTAGAGCTTGCAGCCTCGCTGGGCAAACAGTTCCCCCACGAGGGCAGCCTACTGCAAATTCGCGGGGCAGATATAGCCATGGTGGGGGCGCTCACCAAGGCCTACGGCCACAACTGCAGTGTAGAAGCTACCGACACCGTTGCCATTGGGGGCATTCGGCTGGTGAACACTGCAACCGGCATTTTGGTGGACGAAACACTGGATGCCCGCCTTGCGGAGCAACACCCCTGGTTCTACACCCATTCCGACATGACACTCGACTAGAGCGCAAACTTTTCCGGCAATTTCTGCCGGACACAGAGGTGAACAGCTTGCACAACGAAATTTATTCCATCAATGGCCCGGTGGTTACTGTGCGCGGCTCCACCAGCTTTTCTATGCTGGAAATGGTGTATGTGGGCCAAAAGCGGCTGGTAGGCGAGGTTATTTCGGTAACCGACCAGGCTACCACCATTCAGGTATACGAAAACACCACGGGCCTCATGCCCGGCCAACCGGTGGAAGCCACCGGCGCGCCGCTGTGCGCAACGCTGGGCCCGGGCATTCTTTCTAATATATTTGACGGCATTCAGCGACCGCTGCGCCTACTGGAACAGCTAAGCGGCCGCTTTATAGACGAGGGCTCGAATGTAAACGCGCTGGATAACGAGCGTCTTTGGCAGGTTACACTGCATGCAAAGCCCGGCCAGCACCTTACGCAGGGGCAAATTTATGCCACCTGCCCCGAAACCCCGCTAATAGAGCACCGTTGCCTGGTGCCGCCCGGCCTTCAAGGCGAGATAACCTGGACAGCGCCCGACGGTAAGTATAACCTGCTGGCACCTATTGTAAAGCTGCAAGATTCCGAAGGCCGCGAGCACACCTTAACGCTGGCCCAGCGCTGGCCTATCCGCAACCCGCGGCCGGTGGGGCAACGCTTGCCGCTGGAGCGCCCGCTTATTACCGGGCAGCGTGTGGTCGATTCGCTCTTTCCCATTGCCAAGGGCGGTACGGCTGCTGTGCCCGGCGGTTTTGGCACCGGCAAAACCATGACCCAGCACCAGTTGGCCAAATGGTGCGATGCCGATATTATTGTATATGTGGGCTGCGGCGAGCGCGGCAACGAGATGACGCAGGTGCTGGAGGAGTTTACCCACCTAATCGACCCGAAATCGGGCAAATCGCTCACCGACCGTACCGTGCTCATTGCCAATACCTCCAACATGCCGGTGGCCGCCCGCGAGGCTTCTATCTACACCGGCATAACCCTGGCGGAATACTACCGCGATATGGGCTACCATGTAGCCATTATGGCCGATTCTACCTCGCGCTGGGCCGAGGCGCTGCGCGAAATTTCTGGCCGGTTGGAAGAAATGCCTGCCGAAGAAGGCTTCCCGGCTTACTTACCCAGCCGTCTTTCGGCATTTTACGAGCGCGGCGGCTATGTGCGGCCGCTGTGCGGGGGCGAAGGGTCTATCTCAATTATTGGGGCCGTTTCACCCCAGGGGGCCGATTTCTCTGAGCCTGTTACCCAAAACACCAAGCGCTTTGTGCGCTGCTTCTGGGCGCTGGATAAATCGTTGGCCTATGCCCGGCACTACCCGGCTATCAACTGGAACACCAGCTATAGCGAATATCTGGACGACCTTGCCCCTTGGTATAAACGCAACCTGGATGCCACATTCCTTAAGCACCGCCAGGGGTTGGTTTCGCTGTTACAGGAAGAAAACAAGCTTATGGAAATTGTTAAACTTATTGGTTCAGATGTACTACCCGACGACCAAAAGCTTGTAATAGAAACCGCGCGCGTAGTGCGGGTAGGCTTTTTGCAGCAAAATGCCTACCACAAGGACGATACCTATGTCCCCCTGCCCAAACAGCTACGCATGATGGAGCTTATACTATATTTCTACGAAAAGGCCAAGGTTTTGGTATCGGCCGGCACGCCGGTGCGCATACTGCAGGAAACCGGCCTGTTTGAAAAGCTGGTGAAGATGAAGTACGACATTCCCAACGACCAGATGGAGCTTTTCGACGAATATAAAATGGATATTGACCTTACGCTTTCGGGCATTGCCGTGCCCGACGAGCAGAAGGGAGCCTGGCTATGAGCGTGCAATTTGTCGGCCTAAAGGAAATTAACGGCCCTTTGGTAGTGCTAGATAACCTGCCCCCCGTAGGCTATGAAGAAATGGTGCAGCTTACGCTGGAAGACGGCAGCCAGCGCCTGGGGCGCGTGGTGCTTATCGAGGGCAACCGGGCTGTTATTCAGGTGTTTGAGGGCACGCGAGGCCTTTCGCTAACCAACACCAAAACCCGCTTTATGGGCAAGCCCATGCAGTTGCCACTTTCTAAAGAAATTTTGGGCCGCGTGCTCAGCGGTTCGGGCCGGCCTATCGACGGCCTGGGGGAAATATTTTCGCACGAGCTGCGAGATGTAAACGGACGCCCGCTTAATCCCGTGGCCCGCAGCTACCCCCGCAACTATATCTGCACCGGCATATCTTCTATCGATGCGCTGGTAACACTTATCCGCGGGCAAAAGCTGCCTATCTTTTCGGGTTCTGGCATGCAGCACAACAAGCTGGCCGTGCAAATTGTGCGCCAGGCAAAGGTAACGGGCGACCAAGCCGCCAGCTTTTGCGTAGTGTTTGCCGCCATGGGTGTTAAAAATGATGTGGCCGATTATTTCCGCACCTCTTTTGAAAAATCGGGCGTATTAAAAAACGTAGTCATGTTCCTCAACCTTTCCAACGACCCGATTATCGAACGTATTCTCACCCCCCGCTGCGCCCTTACTGCAGCGGAATATTTGGCCTACGAGCACAATATGCATGTGCTGGTTATCCTTACCGATATGACCTCTTACGCCGAGGCTCTGCGCGAATTCAGCTCTTCCAAGGGCGAAATTCCCGGGCGCAAGGGCTACCCCGGCTACCTGTATTCCGACCTTGCTTCGCTTTACGAACGGGCGGGTGTAGTGGCCGGTGGGGGCGGTTCGGTAACGCAAATACCTATTCTTACCATGCCAAACGACGATATTACCCACCCCGTGCCCGACCTTACCGGCTACATTACCGAAGGGCAAATTGTGCTCGACCGCCTGTTGGACCAGGGCGGGGTATACCCCCCTGTTTCGGTGCTGCCCTCGCTTAGCCGCTTAATGAAGGATGGCATTGGTGAAGGCTACACCCGGGCCGACCACGCACCGCTGGCTAACCAGCTGTTTGCCAGCTACGCCCGCGTGCAGGATATTCGCTCGCTGGCTTCGGTTATTGGTGAGGATGAAATTAGCGAAACCGACCGCACCTATTTAACCTTCGGCACTGCCTTTGAGCAGCATTTCTTAAGCCAGGGCTTTGAGGAGCAGCGCTCTATTGAGCAAACCCTGAACCTAGGTTGGCGGCTGCTTTCGCTGCTGCCACGCGAAGAGCTTGACCGCCTGGATAATGAACTGCTGGAAAAATACTACAAGCCCGAAGAAGCCAAGGGGTTGCTGGCCACTAAATAGCACCCACTCTGCCACCGGCTGCCGGGTTTTCCCAACGCCCCATAAAGGAGGCCTATTCCATGGCAAACCAGCCAAATGTTTTTCCCACCAAGGGAAATTTGCTGCAGGTAAAAAAATCGCTACAGCTGGCCAGAATGGGCTACGAGCTGCTCGACCGCAAGCGCAATATTCTTATTCGCGAGCTTATGTCTATGATAGACCGCGCCAAGCACCTGCGCGATAAAATTAGCGCTACCTATGCCCGTGCCTACTTTGCCCTGCAAAAGGCCAACATTACGCTGGGCATTTGCGAGGCCATAGGCAAGGAAGTGCCGGTAGAGGAGGGTATTAGCCTTTCTTACCGCAGTGTTATGGGGGTAGAGCTGCCCACCGTGCGGCTGGAAAACGCAACCGAAGAGCCCCCCATTTGCTATAGCTTTGGGGAAACCAACAGCCAGCTGGATAATGCCTACCTATCTTTCCACAAGGTAAAGCTTATGACAGTGGAACTGGCAGAAATTGAAAATTGCATTTACCGCCTAGCACATGCAATTAAAAAAACGCAAAGCCGCGCCAATGCCTTGAACAATATAGTAATTCCAGGTTTTGAGGGCAATGTGAAGTTTATTACCGACGCACTGGAAGAAAAGGAGCGCGAAGAATTTTCGCGCTTGAAGGTAATAAAAAGTTCCAAAAGCCGCAAAGAACAGCCCGAGCCACCGGCACCGCCCACAGGCGGGGAGGGGTAGGCCGATATATCTTTGTTTCGGGCACAGGGCATTTTCATTTTCTTACCTAGAGGCGTAAAACAAAGGCCAGGGCAACCGCAGCCATGCGGCATCCCTGGCTTTGCTGTGCAAAACGTAAAAGTGCGGCGGATGTGGTTTTTTGCCGCAGTTTAAAGCAAAAAACATAGACTTAAATTGTTTATTTTTGTTTTACAAAAGCTTTCAGCTTTATTAACAGCGCAGTAACATTTTTTTTGTGAAATGCGATATAATAAGAGCAAGTCAATCAGATACATTCCCGGTAACTGATTGCACACACCCCCAAGTTCATAATCCCCCTCCTATAAGCTAAGCCCCCGGCTGTTAGACCGGGGGTACTTTTTTTGTGTAGGCAGGGGGTAAGCCCTTTGAAAGCAAAATTTTAAATGCGCCGCTTTGTGCCTTACGGCCGGTGGGCGAATTGCGCATACAGGGGGAGGGAAATTCCACAGGGGAATTTACCACCCCCAGGTTGCGCCAATAGCCCCCCC
>CAYYOY010000118.1:0-5987 GCA_964473265.1 uncultured Oscillospiraceae bacterium | reverse complement strand
GGTAGTGCTAGATTACGGCACCACGCTTGCCACCGGCACACCGGCTGAAATAGCCACCAACAAAAAGGTAATCGGCGCTTATTTGGGCGAATAGGGAGGGTAGTGTTATGCTGAAGGTAGCCAATTTGAATGTGAGCTATGGCACTATCCATGCCATACACGATGTAAACCTGCGGGTAAAAAAGGGTGAAATTGTTTCGCTTATCGGTGCGAACGGGGCGGGCAAAACCACTATTTTGCACACCATTTCGGGCCTGAAAAAGGCTTCGACCGGCGAAATTTCGTTCAACGGCGAAAACCTACTTGCCACCGAGGCCCACAAAATTGTTTCCCTGGGCATGGCCCATGTGCCGGAAGGCCGGCGCATTTTCTCGCAGCTTACCGTGGAAGAAAACCTAGAGCTTGGCGCCTACATAAACGACGACAAGCTGCAAATTCAAGAAGACATTCAAAAGGTATTCGAGCGCTTCCCCCGTTTGCTGGAACGCCGCCACCAGCTGGCCGGCACACTTTCGGGCGGTGAACAGCAAATGCTGGCCATTGGCCGGGCGCTAATGTCCAACGCCTCGCTGCTGCTGATGGACGAGCCCTCTATGGGGCTTTCTCCGCTGCTCGTAAAAGAAATTTTCAATATTATTGTAGAGCTCAACAAGGCCGGCATGACCATTCTGCTGGTAGAGCAAAACGCCAAAATGGCCCTTTCCATTGCAAACCGGGCCTATGTGCTGGAAACCGGCCGCATTGTAATGGAAGGTAAAGCGCAGGACCTGCTGGAAAACGACGAGGTGCGCAAGGCCTACCTAGGTGCCTAATATACCACAACCAAACGCCCCTCAGCTTTATGCTGGGGGGCGTTTTTTGCAGGTGAATTTCCAGGTGGACCGGGAAGTTGCTATTTTACAATAAATGCTTTTGCTTTATCGGTAAAGCGGGCAATGGCTTCATCGCCCATTTCGTTGGTATCGATATATACGTCCTCCGGCGAGGAATGAAAAATAGCCAGCACCCCCAGCATAGATTTTGGGTCGATACAATATTGCTGTGAACGCAGATAAAATTCGTAGGGGAACTGCTGGCAGATGGCGCTAAAGCGTTCGGCATCTTTTAGGCCGCGAATGATAACGGGAATACGCATTGGTTCACCCCCCGGCCGTAAGAACGGCGCGAATTCTTGTGCCACAAGCGTATGTCGTGCCTATGAGTTCAGTTCAGCTGCTTTTACGAACCGGGCGTAAAGCTTGGTAAGCTCGGCTATTTGACCGGCAAGCGCAGGGGTAAATACATCTGGCTGGGCACGCCAGAGCCAGTTTTGCCCTACGGTAGAAGGCTCGTTCATGCGGGCCTCGCCACCCAGGCAGAGGAAATCTTGCATGGGGGCTATGGCAGTGTTGCCCACGCTGGCCCAAGCCGCGCGTATCAGGCACCAGGCATGCTGCTCCTGGCTGGTGAGGCTCAGGTAGCGTTTGCAGAAATCTACATCCTCGGGGGCGGCCTTTTCAAACCAGCCCAGGGTGGTGTCGTTATCGTGGGTGCCGGTGTACACCACACAGTTGTGGGGGTAGTTGTGGGGCAGATAATCGCTTTCCTCGCGGGAATCGAAGGCAAACTGCAGCACCTTCATGCCGGGAAAGCCGCTTTGCTCCAGCAGCTCGCGCACGCCGGAGGTTAGAAAGCCGAGGTCCTCGGCTATAATAGAAATGCCCTCCAGCTCGCTCTTAATGGTTTCTATCAGCGCAAGCCCCGGCCCCTTGTGCCAGCTGCCGTTTTTGGCGGTGGTTTCGCCGGCGGGAATAGCGTAGTAGCCTTCAAAGCCGCGGAAGTGGTCTATACGCACTACATCGTATACCTGGCGGGCAAAGTGCAGGCGCTCTACCCACCAGCGGAAATCGTTTTTGCGGTGGTAATCCCAATTGTAGAGGGGGTTACCCCAAAGCTGGCCTTCGGCCGTAAAGGCATCGGGTGGGCAACCGGCCACCAGGGTAGGGCGCTTATTCTCATCCAGCTGGAAAAGATGGGGCTCACCCCAAACATCGGCACTATCGGCCGAAACGTAGATAGGAATATCCCCTATAATGTGCACGCCCTTTTGGTTGGCGTAGCTTTTTAGCTCACGCCACTGGCGGTAGAATATATACTGCACAAACTGCCAGAAGGCAACTTCTTCGGCATGCTGCTGGGCAAACAGCGCCAGCGGCTTGGGGTGGCGTAGCCGCAGCTCCTCGGGCCATTCCTGCCAAGAGGCCATGTTGTGGGCGGTTTTAATGGCCATAAAGAGGGCGTAATCCTCCAGCCAGGGGTTGTTCCTGCAGAACTGTGTAAAGTTGTTGTCTTCCCGGGGGAAGCGGGCAAAAGCCTGGCGCAGCAGCGGCAGGCGGTGCTGTTCCAGCGTATCGTAATTCACGCAGCTGGGGTCGCCACCCCAGTTTACGGCCTGGCAGGCCTCGTGCGAAAGCCAGCCCTGTTCTACAAGGGCTTCTAAATCTATCAAATACGGGTTGCCCGCAAAGGTAGAGCTAGACTGATATGGCGAATTGCCGTAGCCCGTAGGGCCTATGGGCAGTATCTGCCAATAATATTGCCCGGCCTGCTGGAGGAAATCGACAAAGGCGTAGGCGGCCTTGCCCAGCGTTCCAACGCCATAGGGCGAGGGCAGGCTTGTTATATGCATTAAAATTCCACTGGCTCGCATAGAAACCTCCGCTTTACTTGTTTACCGGCAAACCGCTGCCGCGTTCTGCCGTACCTTCCAGCATATACGCAAGGGCTTGGGTGTGTGCGATGCATGCTCTAAAGCATACATGGTTCGGCAGTAAAAATCAACCCTGTATTCGACACAATATGCCCTGCGCAGGGCATTGTTAGGTTTTTATTGCACCCTCGGTAATGCCCCGGATAAAATACTTTTGCAGGCATAAAAACACCACTACAATCGGCAAGATAGAAACAAACACCGCCGGGAAGATAAGCTGCCAGGGGTTGCCAAACTGGCCGGAAAGAATTTTGGCGAAATAAAGTTCCAGCGTAAGGGTTTTTACCCCCGGTGAATTACCAATTACCAAAAAGGGCAACAGATAGTCGTTCCATATCCACATGCCGTTCAGGATGATAACGGTAACCGTAACGGAACGCAGCAACGGAAATACCACCCGGAAGAACATTTGCAGCATGTTGGCACCATCAATGAGTGCCGCCTCTTCTATGCCCTGGGGAATGCTTTTAATAAACCCGTGGTAAAGGAAAACGGAAAGGCTAAGCCCAAAGCCACCGTACATAAGCACCAGCCCGGGCAGGTTTTTTAGCCCCAGGCTTTCCATAAAGCTAATGAGTGGGTACATAATAGCCTGAAAGGGAATAAGCATAGCCGCCACAAACAGCAGGAAAATAACCGACGAAGCCTTGCTTTTGTTACGCACTAAGATCCAGGCGGCCAGCGAGGCTGCAACCACAATAATGCCAATGGAAAGGGCGGTAATGGTAGCGGTGAGCAGCAACGAGGGCAAAAAGCTAATTTTCTCTAATGCCTCGCGGATATACTGAAAATTTAGCGAATCGGGCAGCGCAACCGGGTTGCGTACAATTTCCTGCTGTGGCTTAAAGGAGTTTACAACCAGAAAATAGAGGGGCGAAAGCGTATATAGCGCAAAAAGCGTTAGCAGCAGATAGACGATGCCATCTCCCACGGTAAGCCTGTGCTTTACCTTTGGTGTGCGTGCCATTTACATCTCCACCTCCTGCTTTTTGGTAAGCGATACCTGCAACAGCGTAATTATGGCAATCATGATAAAGAAGAGCACAGCCTGGGCCTGGGCAAGGCCGTAATCGGGCGGGTTGGTATCTTTAATGGTGCGCAAAATTTGCAGCGCCAGCAGGCGTGTGCCAAAGTTGCCGTCGGTTAAGGCCAGGTTTTGGTCCAGCAGCTTGAAGGAATTGGCCAATGTTAAAAACACTACCACCGTAATAGCCGGCATCAGCATGGGCAGCGTAATGCTGCGAAAGCGCTGTAAAGGCGTAGCACCGTCAATTTCCGCCGCCTCGTACAGTTCTATAGGAATGTTGTTCAGCCCTGTTACATAAATGAGCATCATATAGCCGGCAAACTGCCAGGTGGTCATAATAGCCAGCGCTACCAGCGCCTTGGTGGGCTCTTGGGTCATATAGCTTAAAAACTCTATATGGAAAAACCCTTCAGGGCCAAAGAGAATATCGGTAAACACAACTTGAAAGATAATTTGCCAAATGTAGCCCAGCGCCAGGCCACCCAGCAGGTTGGGCAAAAAAAACACCGTGCGGAAAATGCCCGCACCGCGGCGAATTTTGGTAACCATAAGTGCCAGCAGCAGGCCCGAAAGGTTAATAACCAACACAGCCAGCAGGGTGTATTGCAGGGTGTAGCGCAGCGCCTCTATAAACCGGGGGTTACTAAAGGCTTTACTATAATTCTGGAAGCCTACAAAGGCCTGCCAGACAGTATCGGCATTGGCAAAGTAGCTACCCCGCCAAGAGGTAAAGGAATATAAAATGCCCAGCAAAAAAGGCACAAGTATTACAATTGCAAAGATAAGCAGTGCCGGAAGCACCAGCGGGAAAAACCATTTTTTATAAGTGCCCTTCATTGCGTTTGCCTCCAAAACAAAATGGGAATAGGGAAGGAAGCGCTGCCCGGCCGGCAAATGTCTTACACACATTTACCGGCGGGCAAACACAAGAACGCTTACGAAGCGGCCTTCTTAAGCTCCTTCCATTGGGCTATGGCATAATCGGCAATTTTGGTGTAATCCTCTTGTGTCCAGGTGGGCTTGGTCATATAGTTTTCCATCAGGTAAAGGCCCACAACCTCGCCCGACCAGTTGGCCGGTGCACCGTGGTAGGGTGCGCCCAGTGTGTCGCCGGCTTTTACATAGCTTAGGATAGAATTGCCCAGCGAATTTTCCAGCTCTGTGGTAGCGGCGTCGGCATTGTAGGGAATGAAGTTAAACACCTCGGTTACATAGCGTTTACCCTCGTCTGCAGTGTTCAGCCACACCAGAAAATCCATAGCGGCTTTTTGCTCAGCTTCGCCTACCTTGGCGTTAATGGCATAGAAGTTGGGCACATATACAGAAATAGAGCGGTTCATGCTTTCGGGTGTACGGCCCGAAACAGTAATATCTGCCTGTTTAAAGGGCATTTTTACAGGCAAGAAACGCAGCCGGGCACCCATGGTGGGGTTGGCGTCGGCAATGTTGCCATAGGCCCAGTTGCCTTGCTTTAGAAAAACAGCCTTGCTATCTGCAAAAATTTGTATTGTCTGGTCGTAGCCAAACTTGGTGGAATCTACAAAATCGCGTCCTCGGGCGGCGGGTTTCTCCAGCCCGGCGAGGTATTTGGTCTTGAAATCCAGCGCCTGGGCGTAATCCAACAGGGCGGGCTTCAGGCTGTCAATTTGTTCGTCGGTGGCGGCATTCGCCGCAGCAGACGAGGGAAACACGGCGTTAATTGCCACGTTGATAAAATGGTCGCCATAGGTCCATTTTTCGGCACCCATAACGGCAAACACGCCGTTGAGCTTGGCGGCCAGGCCAATTTTGCTGGGGGTCATGGTGTAGGTGTTGCCCGCAAGGGTAACCTTAACGGCGCTGGGGTTTTTAATATAGCCGTCAATGGCTTTTACAAGAGCTTCCCATTCGGCATAACTGGCTTTAATTATATCGGCCAGCAGATCGTCTACGTTGGTGTCACCAAATAGGTCCTGCAGCATTTGCAGGTCAACTATATAGCCGTAGCCCTCTAGGTTGTAGGGCACGCCGTAGCTTTCGCCACTGGCGGTGGAAAGACGCATATTTTCGGGAATGGCGTCTACCAGGGTTTTAAAGGTGCTATCCGGCAGCGTTGCAAGGTTGAGCACAAAGCCCCCGTCTTTCCATTCCTGCAGCTCCTTTAGGCCTTGGATGGAAAAAACAGCGGGTTTTTTGCTGGAATTCATTTCGGCCCGCAGGGTTTCCATGTGG
>CAYYOY010000117.1:0-6052 GCA_964473265.1 uncultured Oscillospiraceae bacterium | reverse complement strand
TGTAAGTTCTGTCATGTATGAACCATTCCTTCAGCTACAGTTTGCAACCGGGCAAAGTACTTCCCGGCCTTTCTACACTTATTATATTGATTTTTCCAAGGGAAATAAACACCCCGTTGGAAATTTTCGCATCCGCCCTGCATGAATGTGAATAAGCCTGCGTCAAAGGTCAAATACTACCTTTGACTTGAAAAGGGAGGCGCAGGCAGTGCACATTACAGATATTCGCATCCGCCGCACATACCAGGACGCAAGATTAAGGGCTTTGGTTTCCGTTACAATTGACGGCGACCTTGCCGTACACGACATAAAAGTAATAGAAGGCCCCGAAAGGCTTTTTGTGGCAATGCCCAGCCGCAAGGATGAGAGCGGCACCTTCCGGGATATTGCCCACCCCATTACCCCCATGGCGCGCAAGATACTGGAGGAATCCATTCTGGAGGCCTACCGTAACCATCTGGCTGCCGAAGCGCAAAACAACGAGGACGTGACACAAAATGCCCAGCCTAAGGATGATTACCCCACAGCCTAGCTTGCCCGCCCCTGTGCTTGCGGTGATACGCAGGCTGGAACAGGCAGGCTTTGAAGCCTGGGCAGTGGGGGGCTGCGTGCGCGATTTATTCCTCGGCAGAACCCCCAAGGATTACGACCTTACCACCTCCGCCCGGCCTGAACAGGTGGCGGAGTTGTTTGAAAGCACAATCTACACCGGCAAGCAGTTTGGCGGTGTTACGGTTGTGCTTTCTGCTATGCGCCTTGAAGTTACTACATACCGTACCGAAAGCCGCTATACCGACAGCCGCCACCCGGAAAAGGTAGCTTTTGCCCAAAGCATTGAAGAGGATGTAAGCCGGCGCGATTTTACCATAGGGGCCATTTGTCTGCACCCCGAACGCGGCGTTTACGACCCATTTAATGGCCGGCAGGATATTCAAAACCGTCTATTGCGCTGTGTGGGCCGGCCCGAAGGGCGTTTTGCAGAGGACGCATTACGTATTTTGCGGGCCTTTCGCCTGGCAGCCGAGCTGGGTTTTACCATAGAAGCCCAAACGCTGGCGGCGGCCAAAGCCCTGGCACCGAGTGTGCAAAAGGTTGCTGCCGAACGCATTGCAGGCGAGCTGTGCCGTCTGCTGCTTTCGCCCAGCCCGCAGCTGCTGCAAGACTTATTGCAGGCCGGCGGCCTTGCCCACCTGGGCCTACACGCCTGTGGGCAGCTTACCCCACTGAACACATGCCCACAAATTTTGCCCGTCCGGCTGGCCCTGCTGCTGGTGCTTTGCGGCGCACAGCCCCGGCAGGTGTGTGCGAGCCTGCGGCTTTCAAACAAGCTAAGCCGGGAAACAGCCGCCTGCGTTGCCATATTAACCAACCCTGCACACCCGCAGGACGCACTATGGCTCAAGCAGCGCCTGGCCGAAATGCCCCCCGCGCTGCTGGTTGGGGCACTGCAGGCCAGGGCTGTGCAGACAGGAGTAGAAGCCGACCTTACCCGGTTGGAAGTAATTTTACAGGCGGGCGAACCCTACCTACTACGGCATTTGGCTATAGACGGCCACAGCCTCCTGGCCATGGGCCTGCCAGCCCAGCGCATTGGCGGCCTGCTCACCACCCTACTGGAGCATGTGCGTAAAAACCCGGCAGATAACACACCCACTACCTTGCAAAGGCTTGCCGCAGATCTGGCGGAACATACCGCAGAGCAATAAGGCTATACACCCGTATCAGGGTGTGCTATACTAAATGAATAATCTAAAAGCGTATTTTACATCAAAGGAGATGCACCATGCAAAGCACTACATATCCTACCCGCAAGCTGCTTTTTTCAGGCTTATTTTTGGCTCTGGGGGTTTTGTTGCCCATGGCAACCGGACATTTGGTCGGCATACCCGGCACAATCTTGCTGCCCATGCACATTCCGGTGTTGCTGTGTGGCCTACTGTGCGGTTGGCGCTTCGGCCTGCTGTGCGGCCTGCTTACGCCCACACTTTCTTTCTTGTTTACAGGCATGCCGGCACTGTACCCCATGTTGCCGGTTATGACAGTAGAGCTTTCGCTCTATGGTGCGGTGGGCGGCTGGCTAACCGGCATGGCTAAGCCCACAATTGGCAAGCTTTATAAAGGCCTGGCCGGCGCCATGCTGGCAGGCCGGTTGGGCAGTGGGCTTGCATTTGCCCTGCTGGTATACGGCTTTGGTCTGCGGCTGCCCGGCACAGTGCCCGCTGTTATGGCTGGTTCGGTTGTTACCGGTCTTCCGGGCATTGCCCTGCAACTGCTGCTGGTGCCGCCCATTGCACTGGCTTTGGGCCGTCTGCTGCCGCAGGAGGCTACCCCCCAGCAGGCCATGCTGGAAAAAGCCAAGAGCATGATTGACTGCGCTGAGGCAAGCTGTGTAGTGCTGCGTGGGAATGAAGTTCTTTACGCAACCAAAGGCCCCGGGGTAAGCCCGTTGGTGCAAATTTACGAGCTTTCGCCCCACACGCTTGCCGGCAGCACGGTGGTAGATAAAATCATTGGCAAGGCGGCGGCCGTTATTTTAGTGTGCGGCGGGGCAAGCTTTGCCTATGGCAATTTAATGAGCAAGGCGGCGGGGGAATATCTTACCCAGCACGGCATACCTTGGCAGGCAGGCCGCTGTGTGGATGTAATTTCAAACCGTACCGGCAACGGCATTTGCCCCATAGAAAAATCGGTGCTGGAGATTGACGACCCCCACGAAGCCTATAAAACCCTTACACAAACGCTGGAACAGATGCGTCGTCCGGTTTAGGCGGCAAAGCAGATAAAACAGGCGTGTATTTCACCATTTCCGCCGGGCTTTCATACTATGCATATAGAAATCCAATGGGGGTATCTGTATGTATAATAAAAGCTTTGCGGTAATTGGGGGGGATCTTCGCCAAGCCCATCTCGCCAATCGTCTTTCCGCCAAGGGGCACAAAGTGACGGCGCTGCTGCTGGATAAAAACGTGGAGCTTTCCTCCAAAGTTTCCCAGGCTGCTTCGGTGGGCTGCATATCCCCCTGCGATGTGGTGGTGTTCGGTTTACCTATGTGTGCGGAAGACATGAGTATCAACGCACCCTACAGCAACCGGGAAATTACGCTGGAAGAATGCTTCAAACACATTAATGCCGACGCCATTGTCATGGGCGGACGTATAACACCGGAAATTAAAAAGCTTGCTGAAAAACATGGTATAGACATTATAGATTATCTTCAGCGAGAGGAAATGGCGGTGTTGAATGCCGTACCCACCGCCGAAGGTGCGTTGGCTATTGCCATGGAAGAGATGCCCACAACCATTTTCGGTCTGCGGGTGCTGGTAACCGGCTTTGGCCGAATATCCAAGGTGCTGGTAAAAATTTTGGTGGCCATGGGGGCAGAGGTTACCGTGGCGGCCAGAAAATACAGCGACCTGGCCTGGATAAAAATTTACGGAGCAAAACCTGTACATATCTCGGCCCTGGAAGATGTAGCCACCAGCGCAGATGTAATCTTTAACACTGTACCGGCTATGGTGCTGGACGACGGCGTGCTTTCTAAGCTCAGCCGTGATTGTCTGGTGATAGACTTAGCCTCTAAGCCCGGCGGGGTCGATTTTAATATGGCCCGCAGGCTGGGCATTAAGGTGGTATGGGCACTTTCGCTGCCCGGTAAGGTAGCGCCTATTACTGCGGGGGAAATCATCAAAGATACTGTCCTCAACATTGCCGACGAAAGGGGACAGTAACATGGAAAAAATTAGAGTCGGCTTTGGTTTGTGTGGCTCCTTCTGCACCTATTCAGCTGTGTTACCCCAGATGGAAGCTATGGTGGCAGCCGGCTGGGAGGTTACCCCCCTAATGTCGGCCTTTGCTGCGGCAACCGATACACGCTTTGGCAAAGCAAATGAATTCTTAAAAAAAATGCAGGAAATATGTGGCCGTCCTGTCATAACCACCATAGAGGCGGCCGAACCCATCGGCCCGCAAGGCCTGCTAGATATTCTTATCCTGGCACCCTGCACCGGCAACACGTTGGGTAAATTGGCCTGCGGCATTACCGATACCTCTGTTACTATGGCAGCAAAGGCGCACCTTCGAAACCAGCGCCCCCTGCTGCTGGGGGTTTCTACCAACGACGCTTTGGGTGGTTCCGCCAAAAACATTGGTCTGCTCATGCAGGCAAAGAATGTTTACTTTATACCCATGCGGCAGGATGATCCCAGCGAAAAGCCCTGTTCCATGGTGGCAGATTTTAGCCAAACTCTTGCGGCTGCGCAGGCGGCGCTGGCCGGTAAGCAGCTGCAGCCGGTGCTGTTCTAAATTTTCTTTTTAACCCTTCCCGGCGTTTGTTTCGTGTGTATGGCACAGCAGGCGCCGGGCTGTTGTTTTGCAGGAATTTAATTTTCCACTTGCAAAAATAATATGAATACAGTAAAATGTAGGCAGAAATGAACATGCTTTACAGGGGGCAAATAATAATATGAAGAGTTATGCACAGCGCAGCAAGCAAGAGCTATTGGAAGAACAGAAAATTTTACAGGCACAGTACGAGGCCGCCAAGGCCAGGGGATTAAAGCTGGATATGTCGCGCGGAAAGCCCGGCAGCGAACAGCTAGAGCTTTCTATGGGCCTGCTGGATTGCAAGGCTGCCAAGGCTGCCGACGGTACCGATTGCCGCAACTACGGCATATTAGAAGGCATTCCCGAGGCACGCAGCCTTATGGCTGGCCTGCTGGGCGTAGCCCCGGAAGAAGTGCTGGTGGGCGGCAGCTCCAGCCTGAATTTAATGTACGATGCCATTTCACGCGCCATAACCCACGGCCTGCCTGGTTCCGACAAGCCCTGGTGCAAGCTGGAAACCATTAAGTTCCTCTGCCCAACACCCGGGTACGACCGGCATTTTGCCATATGCCAGCACTTTGGCATTAAGATGATACCCATTGCCATGACACCCGAAGGCCCTGATATGGAGCAAGTAGAAGGCTTTGTGAACAACGACCCAGAGGTTAAGGGCATTTGGTGCGTGCCCAAATATTCCAACCCGCAGGGCTACACCTACAGCAAAAAAACAGTGGAACGCTTTGCGCGCCTGCGCCCCGCCGCGCCCGATTTCCGCATCTTTTGGGATAACGCCTACGCCGTGCACGACCTTTACGAGGCCGGTGACGAGTTGGAAAATATTCTTACTGCCTGCCGTGCCACCGGCCGGGAAGATTTAGTGTATATCTTCGGCTCTACCTCTAAAATTACCTTTGCCGGCGCCGGCCTGGCAGCCATTGCCGCCTCGGCTAAAAACATTGCGTATATTAAGCAGAGCCTTTCCATTCAAACCATTGGCTACGATAAAATGAACCAACTGGCCCACGCCCGCTATTTTGGCGATATTGAAGGCCTGCGCAAGCACATGCAAGGCCATGCCGCACTGCTGCGCCCCAAGTTTGAACGGGTGCTGGAAATTTTGCAGGCGCAGCTGGGCGAACTGGAAATCGCCTGTTGGTCCAAACCGCGGGGGGGCTACTTTATTTCGCTGGATGTGCCGGAAGGCTGCGCCCGGCGCACGCTGGAGCTTTGCAAGCAAGCCGGTGTGGTAATGACACCCGCCGGTGCCACCCACCCCTATGGTTACGATGCTGCCGATACCAATATTCGCATAGCGCCCACCTTCCCGCCGCTGGAAGAGCTGGGCCAGGCTGCCGAGCTGCTTTGCCTGTGTGTGCGGCTGGCGGCACTGGAAGCTCTGCTGGAACTGCCGGAAGGAGAATAGCCATGAGCAGTGCATACCAAAGCCCCTTTTCCTCGCGTTATGCTTCGAAAGAAATGCAAGCGCTCTTTTCAGAGCAAACCAAGTTTACCACCTGGCGGCAGCTTTGGGTAAGCCTGGCGAAGGCCCAGGCTGCCCTGGGCCTGCCTATTACGCAGGAACAGATTGCCGAGCTGCAAGCCAACGCAGAAAACCTCAACCTCGAGGTTGCCCGCGCCAGGGAACGCGAGGTACGCCACGATGTAATGGCGCCTATCTAGGCCTATGCGCCGCCGTGCCCCAAGGCGGCGCCGAGCAGTCACCGGGGGG
>CAYYOY010000116.1:0-6065 GCA_964473265.1 uncultured Oscillospiraceae bacterium | reverse complement strand
GATATCCGCCTGACTATGAATTTAACCTACAGTAAACTGAAGGACGGTACACTTTCGCTGGCCATTGACGGGCAGTTCTTTGGCAGCACCATAGAGCTGGAACGTATTATCGCGCCGCTGCTGGCCATTGCCAAGCCCAGCGATCTGCGCATCTTTTCGGCCACCACCGAACAGGCCGGGGCGGTGTGGGCGCAGCATTGCTTCCCACCCAACAAATTTAAGAATAGTGGCAGCTTTCTTTATAAAACGCTTACCGAGGCAAATATTGCCCGTATGATCCGCTTTGTAAACGAAGCCCCCACCGGTTTTTTGCATTATATTGAATTTTTGCCCTCGGGCGGGCGTGTGGTAGGCAACCACCCACCGGCGGCCTTTGCCCACCGCAGCGCAAAATTTTTACTGCAGGTGCGCTCTGTTTGGAACGATTTGTGCGAGGCTGAGCCCTCGCGCCATTGGACCAACACCTTTAAGCGCTACCTCGATTCCGTAGGCATTGGCACCTACCGCGGCTTTACCGATTATAAAATAACCGACTGGCCCTACCAGTATTACTTGAATAATTATGCCCGGCTACAGGCCGTGAAGAAACGCTACGACCCTGAAAATTTTTTCGATAGCCGTCAAAGCATTGTACCGGCCTAAATTTAGGTAGGCGGCTGCCGGCACGGGCGCCCCGGCAAGCCGTTTGGCCGGCCCGAGCCCCTGCTGCGTAGCCGCCCGGCTGCCGGCGCAGGCGGCAAGCGCAAACCAGGCGAAATGCCTTGTGCATTTCGCCTGGTTTGCGCTGCGGGGGTGTGGGGTTGCGGTGGCAGTGCCGGGCGCTCCCCTGCCCTGTGCCGCTACACCCCAATATCATTCTTAACTATAGAGCCGGGCAGTATGGCGTTGCGGCCATACTTTTCGCGAATCGCATCCATTGCCCCTTCCAGCTTTTCCTGCCGCTGCTGGGCCAGCTGCTGCTCGGTGGGCCCAAAAAGCGAAAGTTGCCCGGTTGCACCGGGGGTATCGGTAAGGCCCGAAGCGGTAATAGTAAGCATACGCACCGGCAGTTGCTCGCTCCAGCTGCTTTGCAGAAGTTCCATAGCCGCCTGGGTAAGGGTGGCAGCCAGGTGGGTGGGCTGGGGCAGTGTTTTCTGCCGGGTACTGTAGCGAAAGCTTGGGTCCTTTACACTTACCGCCACCACCGTGCACCACAGGCCATAGCGGCGTAGGCGGCCGGCCACCTCGTCGGCCAGGGCGGTAATGCCTATTTTTATATCCGGCCAGCCCTGCAGGTCGCGCCGGAAGGTAAGCCCGTTGCCTACCGATTTCACCCTGCGCTCCTGGTGGGCAGGCAGCACGGGGCTTTCGTCTATGCCGTTGGCATAATCGTGTATCAGCTCGCCCATTTTGCCCAGGCGGCGGGCCAGCAGGACTTTGTCGCTGGCGGCCAGCTCGCCAATGGTCCGAATATACAGCCGCTCAAGCGCTTGGCGTGCCGCCCTGCCTACATATAGCAGCGACGTAACGGGCAAGGGGTAGACAAGCTCTCGAAAGTTTTCGCGCGAAAGCAGCGTGGTGGCGTCGGGCTTTTTATAATCGCTGCCCAGCTTGGCAAGCGATTTATTAAACGAAACCCCCACCGAAAGGGTAAGCCCCAGGCGCTTGCGCACCGTTTCGCGCCGTGTGTCGGCAATTTGCACTCCGTTTCCAAAAAGGTGTTCCACTCCGGTTACGTCCAGCCAGCTTTCGTCTATGCCAAAGGGTTCTACAAGGTCGGTAAACTCATTAAAAATCTCGTTTACCAGCTGGGAATAGCGGGTGTATTCGTGATGGCGTGGGGGTACAAGCACCAGCTCGGGGCATTTGCGCTGTGCTTGCCAAATGGTTTCGGCTGTTTGCACACCAAACTTCTTGGCGAGCTCGTTTTTTGCCAAGATAATGCCATGCCGGCTTTCGGGGTTGCCGGCCACCGCCATGGGCACTTTGGCCAATGCAGGGTTGTGCACCTGCTCTACCGAGGCGTAGAAGGCGTTTAGGTCGCAGTGAAGAATGGTTCTTTCCAAAGTGCACACCTCCTACGGCGCTGCATGGGGGGTTGGGCTATTGGGCTTTTCTATCGCGCAGCAGGGCGGCAAAGCTGCGATCGCCCTGTTTTTCGGTGGCGGGGGTAAAGAAGCAGGCGGGGAATTCGCCGCCTGTGCGGTGGTAGGCAATGCACTCGCAGCACTTGCCGTGCTTCGAGCAGCTAAAAGTGCAGGGGCAGGCCTTGGAATTGTGTTGGCAGGGCATTGCAGTCACTCCTTAGTTTGGGCTGTTTTTCTTTAGTATAGCACAGTTTGGGGCAGCGTAAAACCACCCGGCTATGCAGCCGGGTGGCGGTGTGCGGTTTTTATGGCTGGTGCTAAAACTTGCAGCAGCAGCCGTGTTGTTTGTGCGGTTCGGCGCACATGCGCAGCAGCAGCAAGGTGTAAGAAAACAAGGCAATAATCCCCAGCAGCATGGCAAAGCGGCGAAACACCCGGTGAAAGGTTGCCCCCATAAGCGCACCCAAAGAGAGCAGCATTACCTTCAGCAGCGCCCAATCCAGCACCGTAAAGCGTTTGGCTCGTGCCAGCACATTGCTAACTATGTTTTGCATGTTTTTACCTCCTGTTTATTCCTCGCCCAGCCTGCCTTGTGTGCAGCGTAGCAGCCAAGCCATATTTTTACCCAACGTTTGCAGGGTAGTTACACCCTCCTGGTCCTTTTGAATGTCGCCCTGCTCCAGCGCCAGCGACATATTCCAATAGCTGGAAGTGGGAATGACCATTTCGTTAATGCCAAAGAAATAGTTGATGGCGGCATAGCTAAAGTTGGTGCCCGCCCGCCGGGCCACCACCACCGGTGCGCCTATTTTGCGGCGCAGGAAGAAGCCGTTGCGGCGCGAAACATAGCCGCAGCGGTCTATCAGCGCCTTGGTTTCGCTGGTAATATTGCCAAAGTAAACCGGCGAACCAATCAGTATGGCGTCGGCAGCATACATTTTCGCAATGAAATCGTTCATTGCGTCATCTTCCAGCACGCAGCGCAGGTTTTGGCGGCGGCCACAACCCCCGCAGGCCTGGCAGCCGTGCAGCAGCTTGCCGCCCACCTGCACCAGCTCGGTTTCAACACCCCTGCGCTCCAGCTCCTGCAGCACGATAGAAAGCCCCTGGGCCGTGTTGCCGTTGGGGTGGGGGCTGCCGTTAAAGGCTACTGCTTTCATTGCTTCACTACTCCTTATGTAATGGATTTGTGCCCGAAGCGCCGACATGGCTGCGAATGCGCTCGATAATCATTTCCAGCGCCACCAAGTTGTGCCCGCCTTCCAGCAAAATAATATCGGCACAGCGTTTGCTGGGCTCTACATACTGCTGGTGCATGGGCTTTACGGTGGTAAGATATTGGTCTACCACGCTTTCCAAGCTGCGGCCACGTTCGCGCACATCGCGGGTAATGCGGCGCAGAATGCGCACGTCGGCATCGGTGTCTACAAATATCTTTATGTCCATAAGGCTGCGCAATTGCTCATTTTCAAAAATAAGTATGCCCTCCACAATAATTACACGGGCGGGCTCTATGTGCACCGTTTCGTTGGTGCGGGTGTGTTGTGAAAAGGAGTAGACGGGGCAGTCTACCGGCTTGCCGGCTTTCAGCTGCCGCAAATGCTCCACCATAAGGTCGGTATCGAAGGCTTGGGGGTGGTCGTAATTCAGCTTGCAGCGCTCTTCAAAGGGCATGCTGGCGTTATCCTTATAATAATTATCGTGGTAAACCACGCTTACATGTTCCCCCACATACTGCATAAGCTTGCGGGTTACGGTGGTTTTGCCCGAACCGGTTCCCCCGGCAATGCCTATCAGTATTACCTGTCGGTCGTCCAATTGCATGATACTACTCCTTTTCATTAATCCCGTTTTGTATGCTATTTAAGAAAAATTGGTACAAACACCAAAGAAACAATTGTCATAAGCTTGATAAGAATATTAATAGAGGGGCCCGAGGTATCCTTAAAGGGGTCGCCAACGGTATCGCCCACCACGGCGGCTTTGTGGGCTTCGCTGCCCTTGCCGCCAAAGTTGCCGGCTTCTATAAACTTCTTGGCGTTATCCCACGCGCCGCCGGCGTTGGACATGGTGATAGCCAGCAGCACACCCGTAACCAGCGCACCGGCCAGCAGGCCGCCCAGGGCTTCCACACCCAGTAGCAGGCCGGTAAGCAGCGGGCTTACCACCGCCAGCAGGCCGGGAAGAACCATCTCTTTCAAAGCTGCCAGGGTGGAAATATCCACACAGCGGGCATAATCGGGCTTTTCGGTGCCTTCCATAATGCCGGGGCTGGCCTTAAACTGGCGGCGTACCTCTTCTATCATGTGGAAGGCAGCCTTGCCTACCGATTTCATGGTAAGCGCCGAGAACAGGAAGGGCAGCATACCACCCAGCAGTACGCCGGCCACCACGGTGGGGGAAAGCAGGTCGATGGTGGTAATTTTGGCTGTCTGCGCGTAAGAAACAAACAGCGCCAGCGCGGTGAGGGCGGCCGAGCCAATGGCAAAGCCCTTGCCAATGGCGGCAGTGGTGTTGCCCACGCTATCCAGTTTATCGGTAATGGCGCGCACCTTGTGGGGCAGGCCTGCCATTTCGGCAATGCCGCCGGCGTTATCGGAAATAGGGCCGTAGGCGTCTACCGCCACCACAACCCCGGCGGTGGAAAGCATGCCCAGTGCCGCCAGCGCAATGCCGTAGAGGCCGGCAAAGTAGTAAGCCGCCAGAATGCCGCCGGCAATGAGCACAATGGGCCAAACGGTGGAAAGCATGCCCACGGCAAAACCGTCAATAACAGTGGTGGCGGGGCCGGTTTCGCATTGGTGGGCAATGCCCTTTACAGGCTTATAATCGGCCGAGGTGTATACTTCGGTAAGGCTGCCAATAATAATGCCCACCAGCAGGCCCACCGCCACGGCAATAAAGGCCTTAAGGTCGCCAAACAGCCAACGGCTGAGGAAGAACGAAACCACCAGCACCAGCGCACCGCTGGCATAGGTGCTGCGGTTAAGCGCCTTGGCTGGGTTTGCGGTGTTGCCGCCGCCCACCAGAAAAACCGCCGCTATCGAGGCCAAAATGCCCACCCCGGCCAACAGCAGTGGGAACAACACGCCGTTCTGGGGGTTAATTTCGGGCAGAGCCAGGGCCAGGGTTACAGCAGAAATAATAGAACCCACATACGATTCAAAAAGGTCGCTGCCCATGCCGGCAACGTCGCCCACGTTATCGCCCACGTTATCGGCAATTACAGCAGGGTTGCGGGGGTCGTCCTCGGGGATGCCTGCCTCTACCTTGCCCACCAGGTCGGCGCCTACGTCGGCCGCTTTGGTGTAGATGCCGCCGCCCACACGGCCAAACAGCGCAATTGAAGAAGCCCCCAGCCCAAAACCGGTGAGCAGCGAGGCCTGCTCAATGCCCAGCAGTGCCAGCAAACCGCCCACGCCCAGCGCGCCCAGGCCCACCACACACAGGCCCATTACCGCGCCACCGCGAAAGGCAATTTTCAAAGCCAGCGGCATACCGCCGGTTTGGGCAGCGCTGGCGGTGCGCACATTGGCGCCGGTGGCGGTGCGCATGCCGAAAAAGCCGGCCAGCAGCGAAAAGGAAGCGCCCACTAAAAAGGTGCAGGCCGAACCCAGCCCCACCGTAAAGGTGAGCAGCAAGAACATAGCCGCAGAAAAAATAGCGATAATACGATATTCGCGCACCAGAAAGGCCATAGCGCCTTCGCGACTGTAGGAGGCAATCTCTTGCATGCGAGGGGTGCCGATAGAATTACCCGAGATCCAGGCCGAAAACCGCCAGGCACAGAGTAAAGCCAGCAGCCCGATGGCAGGCACTAGGTATAGATATTCCTTCATATAGTTGCTCCTTATATTATAAAAAATAAAACCGAGGACACCCCTAGCCCCTGTGGTAGTATGCAGTGCTTGCAAACACCTCCCGGAGCGCATTCTGTCCTCTGGGGAAATTATAGCATTTCTGTGAACAAAAGGCAAGTGGATGCCATTTTTTGGGATA
>CAYYOY010000115.1:0-6075 GCA_964473265.1 uncultured Oscillospiraceae bacterium | reverse complement strand
TCCTTTACTTCGCCGTCTGTAACACTTTCCAGGCAGGCGGCCAGATCGCACATTTCCAGCACTTCAATGTGAATTCCCAGCTGTGCAGAAAGCATGGTAAAATCAGAATACATATCCAGCATGCCGGAATAGGTACCCCCAAGAAAACCAAAGCGGGCATGCTGCAGGTTGCGTTTTACCCCTGCGGCCTTGGCCCATTCGCCAATTTCTTGCCAGGCGCGCACAGCCTCGGGCCGGTGTTCCGTCACTTCGTCTGCAACCGAAATATTCGGTGTTTGGGGCAGCCCCAACAGGCCGTTTACAATGCGCACCGGCAGCCCGGCCCGGTTAAAGGCGTTGGAAAGCTCGGGCACCGGGCAGCCTACACAGTGGGCCAGCCATTCCCCGGTAGTGGTATGTAGGTAGTTCATTTTGGGTGTGGGTTGCAGGTTTAGCACCACCGCCGGGGCAGCGCAAATTTGGTGTACCGGCAGCACACAGGCACTGGTGTAGTAGGTGGCGGAATGAATAAAAATAATATCCACATTGTTTTTATTAAAAAATTCCCCCGCCGTGCGCCCGGCTGTTTCGTCGTCTACAAGGCCGTAGTTTACAACCTCGCCAAATTGGGATAACTTTTCGGCAATAAATGCATTGTAGTGCAGAATACGGTCGTGCAGCCCATCAAATTGGCTCCAATACGCCTTCAGCCCGGCGCTGTAAAGGCCAATTCTAGGTTTTAATATTTTCATATAAACACCCCTTAAAGGCGGAATTTTCTTACCCAATATGCAGTGCTTGGAAGCTGTAATTAACCCCATTCGGGGGCCTGTGCCCCTCGCCCCAGATGGCAAGGGGCACAGGCTGGGATGATTTAGGGAGGTAAGTTGCTTTATAAATGGAAGGAAAGTATTAGTCGTTAAAGGTGTCTACGTTATCGGCAGAAACAAGCTTTACAGGGGCAAAAATTTCTTTAGAAGAGGCGTTATCAAATTTAGGGGTACCGCCTTCAATGTATGCCTTGGCAGTGTCTACCGCGGCAGCGCCCATCTTGGCGGGGAACTGGGCAACGGTGCCCACCATATCGCCGGCTTTAATAGCGTCGAGAGCAATACCGTCTGCGTTAAAGCCGAACACCAGAATCTTCTTACCGGCTTCTTTAATGGCCTGAGCAGCACCAACGGCCATGGGGTCGTTCTCACAGAATACGGCCACTATGTCGGGGTTGGCGGTCATAATGTCCTTCATTTTGGAATAGCCCAGTTCCTGTTGGCTGTCGCCGGTTTGGGTATTTACAACCTTAAAGCCATTGGCTTCAATTTGAGCCTGGAAGCCGTCGCCTCTGCGGTTTGCATACACAGCGGTCTTTTCGCACTTAATAACGGCTACATTTTTGCTGGCGCTATCCTTCAGGGCTGCCATGGCAGCATCGGCAGCCATAGCGCCGCCGCCTGCGCAGTCTGAAACAACAAAGCCGTCATAGTTCGAGCCGCCGGTGCCGATATCGCAGATAATAACCTTGGTGCCATTTTGGTGTGCGTAGTCTACAATAGAGGGCATAGCGTCTGGCTTAAAGGGGCTGATAATGAGCACGTCGATGCCTTTGTCAATAAGAGCCTTCGCGCCGTTTACCATTTCAACGGGGTCTTCCAGTTCGTCGTGGGTGGGAAGTAGGGTGTAGCCCAGCTTGGCGCACTGGTCTTTAATGCCTTGTTCCATACCCTGGAAGAACTCATATTTCAGGGTATAGATGGAAACGCCAACCTTCACATCGCTGGCGGCCGGAGCCTCGGGAGCCGTAGAAGTGTCGGGAGCCGGGGCATCGGGGGCGGGAGTTGCAGCCGGTGCACCGCAGGCTGCCACGAGTAGCAGTGCCAGGACCAGGCAAAGGACGGAAAGTAGCTTTTTCATGTGTTCTCCTCCATATTAATTAATGTATTTACGACGGTCGTACCGTCAGCGAACTACGATTTGGCTGCCGCGCTCTTTGGCAAAGCGGCACTTTTCAGGTTTGCGCGAATTCTTCCGTATTCCGAAAGAATTAGGCTCAGGTTCGACATGGTAATGGCAGCTAAGAGAATAACGCCCTTAATGGCCATTTGAGAATAGGTGCCCACGCCGAACTCGGTAAGGCAATAGGTAATGGATTGATAGAAAACCGCCGCAATTACCGTTGTGGCAATGCTGCCCTTGCCGCCCGCCAAGGCAGTGCCACCTAGCACACAGGCGGTAATGGCAGTAAATTCGGCACCCTTCATTATGTCCGAGCCGGCCATGCCGGTGCCGGAAGCAGCGTAGATGGCCGAAATGGCTGTAAAGCCGCCCAGCAGGGAATAGATGCCAATGGTGGTAAGGTCGGTATTAATTCCGCAGGCCTTAGCAGCTCGCTCGCTGTTGCCTAGGGCAACCACTTTGCGTCCAAATGGGGTGCGGCGCAATATCCAGGTGCCGAACACCGCAAACACAACGAAGGTGACAAATGCAGTGGGAATGGTGGCAAAGGGCGCCGCTAGGAGCCGCAAAATACCTTGGGGTACGCTTTTGAGGTTAAATAAAACAATGCCGGCATTTGCAATATCGGTGAACCACTTTTCACTAAAAGCAATTTCGGTTTCGTTCGAGATAATGCGAGCCACCGCATTAAACAAATAGGACATGGCAAGCGTGGCAATAAAGGCAGGAATTTTTACTTTGGCTATGAAGAAGCCGTTGAGCAGCCCGCACAAAAGCCCACACACCACCACAATGGGAATGGTAAAAAGCCCAAACCCCATTTTTAGCAGGGTAATGGTAATGACGGAAAGCAGCGACATCATCATGCCGATGGAAAGGTCAATTTTGCCGGAGATGACGCAAAACGCCATGCCGATTGCCGAAAAGCCAACCACCGAGCAGGTGCGTAGCATGGCGGGCCAGTTAAACACAAAGGCGGGTGTAGCGAGGGACAATATAATAACCAACGCCCACATGGCGAACATTGCATAGAGAATGCCGTATTCTCGTGAAAAATCGGAAAGTTTCGAGGCACTGGCAAGCTTGCTTTGTTGCTCTTTCATACCCTTACCCCCTTACCTCTTTGGCTCTTGTAATTTCCCGCAGGCCGCCTATGGAGAGGGAAAGCAGTAGGATGAACCCTACCACCAGCGCCCGCACAGAATCGCTTACCCCTAACAGGTTGCAGCCGCTTTGTACCGACCAAAGGAGGATAGCGGCAATCATTGAGCCTAAAACATTGCCCTTGCCCCCCGAAAGGGCGGTTCCGCCCAAAATGGTGGCGGTAATTACGCTGAGCTCAAAGCCGTTGTTCAGGTTGCCGCTACCGGTCATTAGGCGCGAGGAATAGAAAACCCCCGCCAGTGCCGCCAGAAGTGCGGTGAGAATAAAGATAACCACCATCGTCCTCTTAACCGGAATGCCGGAAATGCCGGCCGAGCTTTCGTTCGAGCCAATTGCCCGCGAGTTTATGCCGAACTTTGTATACCGGTACAGCGCGTAGGCCACTGCGAAAATAAGCACCATTATAAGAATAGAAAGCTTACCACCCATAGCGGTTGAGATCACCTTGAAAACCTGGGCCGCCTTTGCACGTTCAGGCCCTATGGAAAAATCGTTACCGTTTGCTACCCTGCCCGCTATTCCGCGGTAAAGCAGCATGGTGCCCAGCGTGGTAACAAAAGCCGGAATTTTCAATGTGGTAATTAGTACACCGTTGAGCAGCCCACACAGCACCGCCACAACTGCCACAAGGCCAAGCGCACAGAAGAGCAGCAGCCCGGGGTTGATAGCGGGGTTGGCCATAGCCATGGTGTTTAGGGTAAGGCCGGCTACCACCGTTGCCAGTGTAGAAACAGAGCCCACCGAAAGGTCGAAGGCTCCGGCGGTAATGCAGAAGGTCATGGCCGCCGCACACACCGCCGAGGGAACGGCGTTGGAAAGAATATTGATAATGTTTTCAAAGGCCAGAAATTTAACTACACCGCCGTTTTTCACAACGTCCACCAGCAGTGTAAAGACCACCATTACCAGAGCCAAAAATATGTAGATACCGTAGCTATCCCAAATGCTCCAAATGCTTCTTTTTATTGGGTTATGTTTCACTTCGGTGCGGTTCACTGGCGCACCTCCTTTGCCTTGATGTTCACGCCGGTGGCGCACAGCATAATGGCGTTCTCGCTCATTTCGTCCTTTTCCAGTTCTCCGGTAAGAATGCCCTGCCATACCACCAGTGTTTTGTGGCAGAGAGAAAGAATTTCAGGTAGGTCGCTGGAAACCACCACAATGCCCATGCCGCTCTTGGCAAGCTCGCCAAGCAGGGCATAAATTTCGGCCTTGGCACCTACGTCTATGCCCCGGGTGGGTTCCAGCAGCAGCAGCACATTGCCGTCGGTAGCAAGCGATCTTCCCAGCAAGAACTTTTGTTGGTTGCCCCCCGAAAGGTTTACAATCTGCTGGGTGGGGCTGGCGTATTTCATGTTCATTAGCTGGGTATATTTATCCAGCAGCACCCGCTGTTTACCGTTGCTCAACCAAATATGCTTGGGTTCACAAACCCTTGGCAGCACATTCATGGTTAGGTTATGCATAACCCCCATGAGCTCGAAAATGCCTTCCTCCTTGCGGTCGTCGGTAACAAAGGCAATGCCGTTGGCAATGGCATCTTTGGGGGAACGGATATTTACTTTCTTGCCATCCACATATACTTCGCCGGAATCTAATGGAATAAGCCCGAAAATGGCCTTGATAATCTCTTCGCGGCCCGAACCCATCAGCCCGGCAACACCCAATATTTCACCCTTGTGCACCTGGAAGGAAACGTCCTTCATTACGCCTTCTTTGCAGAGGCCTTTTACCTCCAGTGCCACATCGCCAATTTCAGAACGGGCGGTGGAATAGTAGCTGTCCACGTCCCGCCCAATCATCATAAACACAATTTCTTCATCTGTTAGCTGGGCGGTGGGCTTGGTATCGATATACTTACCGTCGCGCAGTACGGTAACATAGTCTGAAAGCTCAAAAATTTCTTTCATGCGGTGCGATATGTAAAGGATGGTTTTACCGGCTTCCTTTAGCTTTGCAATAATAGAATAGAGGGTGGCCACCTCGTTGTTGTTCAGGGTGGCGGTGGGCTCATCCATAATGATGATGTCGGCGTCGCCCGAAAGGGCCTTGGCAACCTCTACCATCTGCTTTTTGGAAACGCTTAAATCTTTCACCACTGTTTCGGGGGCAATATCAATGCCAAATTCCGAAAGGAGCGCTTCCGCTTTTTTGTTTAGAGTGGCGTAATCTACAAACGGGCCTTTGGTGGGCAGGTTGCTTACATACAGGTTTTCGGCCACCGTAAGCTCGGGCATGAGGTTAAACTCTTGAAAGATAACCCGAATGCCGGCCTTGTGGGAATCATCTACGTTTTTAATAACCGTTTTTTGGCCCTTTACGAAAATTTCACCACTGTCTTGGGGGTACACACCGCCGAGAATTTTCATCAGCGTCGATTTACCCGCGCCGTTTTCCCCCACAATGGCGTGTACAGTGTTCTTGCGGACGCTGATAGACACATCATTAAGCGCAAGAACACCGGGGAACGACTTTTGAATATTCTTTACCTCAATAATGTTTTCCATAACAATGCTCCATTTCAGACGCTCTGCATAAGCACATCAATGGGCCGCAAAGCCCGCTGGGTGCCTTCAGAGAAATTTCATGTAAACGTTTACATAAACTTTTCTAAATTTTACCTCCAACCTATATAAAAGTCAATAGAAAAACATTAAGTTTATAAAAGTTTATAACAATATAATAATTAGATTATGAATTATTACCAAATATAAAGGCAACAAAGCTTGTTGAATAATTCCGAGGCATCCTGTATAATAAATTGAGTGGGGAGATTATAGTATGCAAAATAAAGTGACAACCATACAGGATGTGGCACGGCTTGCCAATGTTTCAACAGCTACTGTTTCGCGTGTTATTAACGGCACAGCAATTGTGAATGATAACACACGCGAAAAGGTTGAGGCCGCCATGCGGGAACTTTCGTTTGCGCCCAACCCTGTTGCCCAAAGCATGCGCAAAGGCCGCACCGATACGGTG
>CAYYOY010000114.1:0-6222 GCA_964473265.1 uncultured Oscillospiraceae bacterium | reverse complement strand
CACAATGCCTTTTTTGTGCACATGAATAATGGTTGTGGCCGTGCCAAGGTCAACGCCAATGTCATTGTGCGCCATTGTGCACCTCCATAAGGGTAATAAACTTATTATAGCGGAATAAGTAACATTTTGCAACAAAAAATATAAGCGTTTGCGACAAATTTCGACAAATATTATCTTTTATTTTAAACTTTTTTAAAATTTTCAACCCGTCAGGCTTGTCCGGCGGGCACTCCGCTACCCTTTGCTTCTACCATTGCCGCAACTGCGCCAAAGGTTTGGGCTGCCCCGGCCTGCAACAGACAGTTGCAGCAGGCCTGCATGGTGGCCCCGGTGGTAAAAATATCGTCCACCACCAAAATGCGCCCGCCCTTAGCGGCCAGGGGGTTTCGTATTGCGTAGCTGTGGCGGGCGGCCTGCCGGCGTTCGGCAGCCGTAAGCCGGTGCTGGGTGCTTTCACCCAGGTGGGCTAGCAACTGCGGGGCATACTGCACCCCGGCAAGCTTTGCCAAAGCCTTGGCCAGTAGGTCGGCCTGGTTGTAGCCGCGTTCGGCCTGTTTGCGGGGGTGCATGGGCACACAGGTTACCAGGTTGAAGTGCTGCTGCACCTGCGCCTGGCAAATAGTTTGCCACATTGCCTGCGCGAAAAAAGGCGCGCTTTGCCGCTGCCCCCGAAACTTAAAGCGGTGTATGGCGTCGCGCAGCCGCCCCTCATACACAAAGCTTGCGGCCAGCCAGCGGTAGGGGTTGCCGGGCGTTTGAGTAAAGGGGGTGGGGCAGCGGGGTAGCCCGGTAGCACAGGCGGGGCAGCAGGGCTGCCCGCTTACCTGCCCGCAGAAAATGCAGCGCGGGGGGAAGAAAAGATCCAGCAGCTTCACAGCAGGCCCTCCCCACTTTCCAGCAGATACCGCAGGTTGGTGTAGCGCTGGGTACGGCGGTGGTTGCGCACCATTTCAGCCACGGTGCTTTCTTGCCCCACCATTACCAGCAGGCGGCGGGCGCGGGTTACACCTGTGTACAACAGGTTGCGGTAGTGCAGCTTGGGGTGGTGGCCTGCCAGCGGCATGATCACCGCTTCAAATTCACTCCCCTGGCTTTTATGTATGGTAATGGCGTAGGCGTGTTCCAGCTCTCCGGCCATTTCAAAGGTGTAGGCGGCAGTGCGGTCATCAAAGCGCACCAGAATTGTGCTGCTGGGCCTGTCTATCATTTCTATTACGCCAATATCCCCATTGAAGATACCCATGCCGTCACCCTGGGGGCTTTCCCAAAGAATATCGTAGTTATTGCGAATCTGCATGACTTTATCGCCCTCGCGCAATATGCGCCCCATGTGCTGCAGTTCGGTTTTTCCGGGTGCAGCTGGGTTTAGGGCGTTTTGCAAGCTTTGGTTAAGGCCGTCGGCCCCCAGCGCCCCCTTGCGCCCGGGCACAATTACCTGAATATCCCACAAAGGGGAAAGGTTGTAGCTTTGGGGCAGGCGGCGGGTAGCAAGCTCCAGCGTGGTTTGGGGGGTGGTGGCCGGGCTGCGGGCGAGAAAGAAAAAGTCGTTATCTCGCCGGGTGAGCTCGGGCAGCTCGCCCCGCACAATGCTGTGCGCATTGGTTACAATTAAGCTGCTGGAAGCCTGGCGAAAAATTTCGGTAAGGCGCACCGTGGGCACAAGGTCGCTGGCCAGCAGGTCTCCCAGCAGGTTGCCGGCCCCTACCGAGGGCAGCTGGTCGCAATCTCCCACCAGCACCAGGCGGCAGCTTAGGCGCATAGCCCGCAGCAGGGCCTCTAAGAGCTGTACATCCACCATAGAAACCTCATCCACAATAATGGTGGTAAAGGGCAGCGGGTTTTTCTCGTTGCGGCGAAAGCCTCCGCCGTTGTGGAAATCTACCTCCAGCAGGCGGTGCAGGGTTTTGGCCTCCAGGCCTGTAACCTCGCTCATACGCTTGGCAGCCCGCCCGGTAGGGGCGGCCAGCGCTACCTTAGCACCCTCCTGTTTCAGCTGCTGAATCAGCCCGTTTAGGGTGGTGGTTTTACCCGTGCCCGGCCCGCCGGTGAGAATGAATATATTGCTGCACAGCGCCATGGCAATGGCCTTGCGCTGTGCCTGCGCCAGAGTGAGCCCCAGGCCGGCTTCCAGTGCGTCTATTTTTGCCGTATAGTCTGCCTGTACGGGTGGGGTGTTGGCCAGCATTAGGCGCAGGCGGCCGGCTATGTAGCTTTCGGCGGTAAGCATTTCGGGTAAGCTTACAAAGCAACCTTCGGGGCGTTGGCAGGCAGCAAGCTGGTTTTCTTCCAGCTGCTGCTGTAGCTGGGGCTCCACCTGGTCGTGTTCCAGCTGTAGGTAGGCGGCAGCGGTAGCCAGTAGCTTTTCGTAAGGCAGGCAGGTGTGGCCTACTGTAAGGTTGTGGCGCAGAATATACCCCAGCCCAGAGCGAATACGCAGGGGGTTGTGGCGTTCCAGCCCCAGCTCTTCGGCAATGGTATCGCAAGCTTCAAAGCCCAGGCCCACAACATCGCTGCAGAGGCTATAGGGGTTGGCACGAATTACATCCGGCGCCAGAGCGCCCCAGAGCTTCCAGGCCTTAATGGCGGCCATGGTATCTATTCCATAGGCGGCCAGCGCCAGCATAACGCTGCGTACGCCAAAAATGCGGCCATACTCGGCGGCAATCTCCCCCGCCTTTTTGGGGGAAATACCTTTTATTTCGCTAAGGCGGTGGCTATGCTTTTCTATAATCTCCAACGTATTATCGCCGAAGTGTTCTACAATGCGCTGGGCCAGCACCGGCCCCAGGCCCTTAATGCTGCCCGAGGCAAGATACTTTGAAATGGCCGCCGCCCCCGAGGGCAGCTGGCGTTCAAACAGGCTGGCCTTAAACTGCAGCCCGTAGGCGGCATGGGTGGTGTAGCTGCCGGTGGCGGTAAGGCTTTCGCCCACGCTGATATCAACAAGCTCACCCACTACTGTTACAAGCTCGTCGCCGGCTGCCAGCTCCAGCACGGTAAAGCCGGTTTCATCGTTGCGGAATACAATGGTTTCCACCGTGCCGCTTAGGGTTTGCTGGGTTTGTTCCTGCATAGTTGCTCTCCGTTTGCTGGTTGGTAGCAGCTTGTGACCACATACTCTGGCCTGCCGCATATGCAAATAGGCCGGACACACGCCCGGCCTATGGTGTTTTTCAGGCTGCTTTTATTCTAGCGCCTGTAGAGAAATATGTCAAGAAATGGCTGTGGCTAGCCGCCTGCGTTTAGGTAGGCCGCAAGCTGCGAGGGCGGCAGCATGGCACAGCCGTATTGGCAGCAGTAGCGTTCACAAACCGCCTTGGTTGTACCGGTTAATCCGTTATCCAACACCACCAGTGGTAAGCCAATGGCATAGGCCCGCCGGAGCTTTAGCTCTGCGGCCGGGTCGCCATCCTCTATGTATACCACCAGGCAGCAGCCGCTGGGCGGGCGGTTGATAATGCAGTAAAACCACACGAACAGCGCCAGCATTGCACCCAAAAGCAGCAGGAGTAGGGTCATGGCAATCACCTCATGTTATTGTATGAAAAGCGCGGCCATTGGGTGAAACGGCAAGAAAAACAACTTAAAAAAGGCAAGAAGCTGTAAACGCTGCAATTGCGTTTTCTGCTTCTTGCCTTTATATTTCTATTACGCCAGCTTTTCAGCGGCGGCACGCAGAGCCTCGGCGCGGTCGGTCGCTTCCCAGCTTACGGCAAGGTCGGTACGGCCCATGTGGCCGTAGGCTGCCAGCTGGCGGTAGATAGGCCGGCGTAGGCCAAGCTGGTGGATGATGGCCGCAGGGCGCAGGTCGAACACTGCGCGCACGGCCTGTGCCAGAAGGTCATCTGGGTAGGTGCCGGTGCCAAAGGTATCTACCATGATAGAAACGGGCTGCGCCACACCAATGGCGTAGGCCAGCTGCACTTCGCAGCGCTGAGCCAGCCCGGCGGCCACCATGTTTTTGGCAACATAGCGGGCGGCGTAGGCGGCCGAACGGTCTACCTTGGTGGGGTCTTTGCCTGAAAATGCCCCGCCGCCATGCCGGCCGGTGCCGCCGTAGGTATCTACAATAATTTTGCGTCCGGTAAGGCCGCTATCGCCCTGTGGGCCGCCTACCACAAACCGGCCTGTGGGGTTTACAAAATAGTGGGTGGCATCATCCAGCAGCCCGGCAGGCACTGTGGCTGTTACCACATGCTGCAAAATGTCGGCACGAATTTGCTCTAAGGTTATTTCGGGGGCGTGCTGTGCCGAAACCACGATGGTATCTACCCTGGCGGGCTTACCGTCAATATATTCCACCGTTACCTGGGTTTTGCCGTCGGGCCGCAGGTAGGGCAGCAGGCCCTCTTTGCGCACCTGTGCAAGGCGTCTTGCAAGCTTGTGCGCCAGCGAGATAGGCAGCGGCATCAGCTCGGGGGTTTCGTTGCAGGCATAGCCAAACATCATGCCTTGGTCGCCCGCGCCGTTTTGCAGCTCGGTATCAGTTCGGCCTTCCTTGCACTCCAGAGAATTATCTACCCCCAGCGCAATGTCGGGAGATTGCTCTTCAATGGAGGTAAGCACGGCACAAGTGTTGGCGTCGAAGCCGTATTTTGCACGGTCGTAGCCAATTTCTTCTATGACATTGCGGGCTATTTTAGAAATATCCACATAGCATTTGGTGGAAATTTCGCCCATTACAAGCACCATACCGGTAGTTACGCAGCATTCGCAGGCTACGCGGGCCTGGGGGTCGTTTTCTAAAATAGCATCCAGTACAGCGTCTGAAATTTGGTCGCAAATTTTATCGGGGTGGCCTTCGGTAACCGATTCGCTTGTAAACAACACTCTATTCATTTTTTAACCTCCTGTTTGCAAAAGAAAATCCGGCATAGGCCGGATTTCGTTTCGCACTCATCTACCGGCTTACACCGCAGGATTTAGCACCACACAATACTTGCAGGTTGCCGGGCTTCATAGGGCCTGTTCCCTCCGCCACTCTTGATAAGCATATTCTTTTTTATAGCCATTTAACATCGCAATTAACTTTGCTAATTTGATGGCGGGGCACCCTGCCCACGCGCCACCCGAATGGGTGGCTTAAATAGACTGCATAGTAAGCCCAGTGGCTTATCGGTTTTATTCTACTACCCCACCGGGGGTTTGTCAAGAGCTGGTGGCCGGCTTGCCTTCATTGTTATCCTTAAATTTTTGGGTAAAGTAGAGGTCGGCAATTTTGTTCCAGGTAATTGGGCCTACCAAGCCGTTTACGGGCAGGTCGTACTTCTTTTGGATAATACGCACTGCGTTTTCGGTAAGGTCGCCAAATTCGCCGGTTATGGGTATTTTGGGGATATCGGGTACGGAATCGGCAATGCCTGCTATGAAGGTTTGCAGGGTTCGTACTTCCTTGCCCTTCTGCCCCTTTTTCAGCATAATGCCCGGGTAGACCGCGCTTTCTTCCCCCATAAATTCGGGAGGAAGCGCAAGTATGGCTTTTCGATAAATCTCTTCGATTTTTGCCCAGGTATCGCGGCCTACAATACCATCGGGTGTTAGGCCATATTCCCGCTGGAAAGATTTTACCTGCTGCTCTGAAGCAGGGCCGAAGTTACCATCCATTTCTACAAAAGAAATACTATCGTTAAAGCGGGAAATTACATTTAGGTAGTATTGTATTGCACTTACTTCCTTACCCTTCATGCCTTTTTTAAGCACAGTAGGGTAGATTGGTGCCAGCTCAGAATATTTAATACCCTCGGACGAAAGCTCGGCGAGCTGTTTGACGCTGTTGTAGATATATTTGATTTTATACCAGGTGGCTTTGCCTACAATACCGTCCACCGGTAGCTCAAACACCTCTTGAAACTTACGCACAGCAGCTTCGGTATCAACACCGAAGGCACCATCGGGCCTGGGTATTTTGGGAATTGCCGGATAGTTCCGTGAAATAGCATTGAGCTGGCTTTGAATAATCTTTACATCGTTACCGGCTGAGCCCAAACGAAGCAGCCTTCCCGGGTAGCTGGGCAGGTTGGCTGAAGTGGGTGCATCGTACACCAGTTCAACATCTTTGCCGTAATAATTTTGCAAAATTTGTAGGGGGGTTTGCCCCTTTTTAGCCAGTTCTACACTGCCCCATTGGGAAAGCCCGGGGCATTTGGTGGTAGTGCCGTTGCAATAGCTGGCCGGAAATGGCACAATGCTCCCCTGCTTGCGTAGATAATCGGTAAAAATTCC
>CAYYOY010000113.1:0-6237 GCA_964473265.1 uncultured Oscillospiraceae bacterium | reverse complement strand
TAAACGATGAACACCCGAAATTTAAAAAGATGCCACGCTGCACGCAATAGCACAACGTGGCTGTAAAGCCTTATTATTTTAGTAGGGCACCAAGCTGTTAAGCATTTGCAATGCCAGCAGCGCCAGCCCGGATATAAACCACGCCGAAGTAAAAATGCGGCGGATAGGCTGCTGCTCGGGCGGCGCCTCGGGTGGTAGGGTGGCCAGGGGATGGCCGGCAGAAAGCAAACGCATAACACCCCACAGCCCGGCAAGCAACAACAACACAGTAAAAAACCAGTTGCTGGCAAAATCCAGAGGGCTGGGCAGCCAAAACTGCAGCTCAGTTATAAGCATAACCAGCGCGTTGTATAGCATGTGGCCAAAAATGCAAATGCGCAGCGAACCGGTGGAAACCGCCACGTAGCCCAGCGCCAGGCCGGTAACAAAGGTGGCGGGCAGCTGGCTGAGCGAAGGGTGCGCCAGCGCGAAAAGCCCGGCAGAAACCAGCACGGCAAAACCATCGCCATAGGGGCGCAGCAGCTGCAAAACAACTCCGCGGAAGGCCAGTTCTTCCAGAATGCCGGCACCCACCGTAATGGTTAGGAACAGCACGATATCGGCCGCTACGCCACCGCCAAATTGAGGCGGCTGGTAGTAGGGCATATATCCAAAAAGCGAGGTTACGGTAGAAAGCAGGGCCGAAAGCAGGTTGCCCACACCGCTGCCCCCCAGCACAATGGCCAGCAGGCCGGCAACCTGGCCGGGGGTTTGGCTGGTTTTGGAAAACAGCGGAGAAAGAGGCAACTGCCAAAAGCCGCCCAACACCGCAAAGGGCACCAGCGTAAGAATGTAAATGATAAGAATAAAAATATTCTCTGCCAAAGCAAGCAGCTCGTAGGGGAGCTCGAAGTGCATGGCGAAATCCCACAAAAGTTCCAGCGGCACCCGGAAAAGATAGGGCAGCGCGAAAGAAAGCCCAGTATAGCAGCAAAAAGCAATGCCCAGGCCGGCAGCAAGGCTGCGCAGCCGGCTGGGTTGGCGAACAGGGGGCGGCGTGGGGGGCGGGTAGGCCGAGTAATATACCATAGTAAGCTCCTTTGGCGCAGGTGCGCTAACGGCCAGATTTAGGCGGTGTGGCTTGCTGTGTTGCCTTTTCCATAAACTGTGCAATGGGCATGGCGCCTAGGTCGCCTTCGGTGCGGCTGCGCACCGCAACCAGCGCGCCCTGCTCTTCTTTTTCACCCAGCACCAGCATATAGGGAATCTTCTCCAGCTGGGCTTCTCGTATTTTATAGCCAATTTTTTCGCGGCGGTCATCCAGTGTTACCCGCAGGCCGGCCTGCTGTAGCTGTGCTTGCAGCTGGCTGGCATATTGCAGCTGGGCGTCGCCAATGGGCAGCAGCCGCACCTGTTCGGGCGCAAGCCACATGGGCAGCGCCCCGGCATACTTTTCAATAAGCAGCGCCAGTGTGCGCTCGTAGCAGCCAATAGAGGTGCGGTGAATTACATAAGGGTATTTTTTCTGGCCGTCGGCATCCACATATTCCATGCCGAAGCGTTCGGCCAGCTGGAAATCGATTTGCACGGTGATGAGGGTATCTTCCTTGCCGTGCACATTGCGAATCTGAATATCCAGCTTGGGGCCGTAGAAAGCGGCTTCGCCCTCGGCCTCAACATACGGTATGCCCAGCTTATCAAGAATAGACTTCATCAGCGTTTGCACACGTTCCCACTCGTCGGCAGAGCCAATGTATTTATCCTTGTTGGCAGGGTCCCACTTCGAGAAGCGGTAGGAAACGTCATCATGCAGCCCTACGGCGGTAAGCATAAATTTGGCTAAATCTACACAGCCGGCAAACTCTTGCTCCAGTTGGTCGGGCGTGCAGGCCAAATGGCCCTCGGAAAGGGTAAACTGCCGCACGCGGATAAGCCCGTGCATTTCGCCCGAGGCCTCGTTGCGGAAGAGCATAGAGGTTTCGTTATAGCGCTTGGGCAGGTCGCGGTAGCTTAGCGTGCCGCTGGCCAGGTAGACCTGGAACTGGAAGGGGCAGGTCATGGGGCGCAGCGCAACGACCTCGGGGTCATTCTCGTTGCCCAGAATGAACATGCCGTCGCGGTAATGGTCCCAGTGGCCGGAAATTTTATACAAATCGCTTTTGGCCATAAAGGGGGTTTTGGTTAGCTCGTAGCCCCGGCGCTCTTCCTCATCCTCTACAAAGCGCTGCAAAACCTGAATAACCTTTGTGCCCTTAGGCATGAGTATGGGCAAGCCTTGGCCAATTACGTCCGAGGTAGTGAAGAATTTCAGCTCGCGGCCCAGCTTGTTGTGGTCGCGCCGTTTGGCTTCTTCCATTTGCTCGAGATGAGCGGTAAGCTCGCTGGCCTTGGGAAAGGCAGTACCGTACACCCGGCAAAGCATAGGCTTAGAGGCATCCCCCCGCCAGTAGGCCCCGGTGGCCTGGGTGAGCTTAACCGCCTTTACCGCCGCGGTAGAAAGCAGGTGCGGGCCGGCGCAAAGGTCGGTAAATTCCCCTTGGGTGTAAAGGGTAATTTCATCCCCCTGGCCGGCGTGCTCGTCAATGAGCTCCAGCTTATAGGGTTGGTCTGCCATGGCCTGCCGTGCTTCGTCGGGGGTTAGTGTTTTGCGCTCAATGGGCAGATCGGCCTTAATAATGGCCTGCATTTCGGCTTCAATTTTCTGCATATCTTCGGAAGAAAAGGGCTTCTCTACGTCGAAATCGTAGTAAAAGCCGTTATCCAGCGCCGGGCCGATAGCCGGTTTGGCGTTGGGGTAAAGACGCAGCACGGCCTGCGCCAGAATGTGCGCTGCAGTGTGGCGGAATGCCTTGCGGCCGTCGGCATCGTCAAAGGTGCATAGCTCCAGCTTGCAGTCGGCCTGCAGGGGGGTGCGCAGGTCGCACACTTTACCGTCTACCCGGGCGGCGCAGGCGGCGCGCAGCAGCCCCGGCGAAAGCGCCTTGGCAATGTCGGCAGGCGTGCTGCCCTTAGGGTAGGCGTGGGCCTGGCCGTCTTTTAATGTTACTTGAATTTGTTCCATAATGCTTCTCCTTTACCCCGGCAGGCAGCCGGGCTGAACGTTCGGGCGGGAAAAACAAAAAGACCCCACCCCAGCCACAGGGTGAAGCCCACAGGCCCCACGGTTCCACCTGAATTGCGCGAACGCGCCACTTTTTCGCAGGCCGTAACGCTGCCTTTGCGTTGCATTCGGGCAGGCCCTTGTGCACACTCGGGAGGTGGTAACCCTGCTGCCCGTGCTTGTTTGCGCTTACAGCTGTGCACAAACTCTCTGTAAAACCGTGGCAGGGGTGTTTTCTCCGTCTACGCTTTATTATCTATAATTTACCACCCGGCTAAAAATATGTCAAGCATACAAAAAACCTGGGCAGAATTGCAGCCCGGGGCCGGGTAAAGGGTATTTTTCAATGGCTTATCTCAAGTAGAGCAGGGCGCTGCCGGCAATTTATCTTCTATCTGCTGTAATCTGCTGTTTTATTTGCGTTTTTGCACCTGTTCTGGTATAATAATCCTGTTGCGTCTGCCGGCCATGCAAGCCGAAAGAGCAGGCGAATATCCAACAAAGAAAGGATAACGCAAAGTGGCGGTTAAGGTAGTAGTAGGAATTCAGTGGGGCGATGAAGGTAAGGGGAAAATTATAGATATTCTCGCCTCGCGTGCTAATGTGGTAGTGCGCACCCAGGGCGGTAACAACGCCGGCCACACAGTAGAGCATGGCGGAGAAACCTACAAGCTGCATTTAATACCCTCGGGTATACTTTACCCCGGCACGCTGTGCCTTATTGGCAGCGGCGTAGTGCTCGACCCGAAAGTGCTGCTGGGCGAAATTGACACACTGGCCGCCAAGGGCGTTTCTTGCGAAAACCTGCGCATAGACCCCCGCGCGCATATTATATTGCCCTGGCACACCACACTGGACGGCCTGAGCGAAGAGCTGCGCGGCGCTACAGAAATTGGCACCACCCGCCGGGGCATTGGCCCTTGCTATATGGATAAAGCCGAACGCATTGGCCTTCGGTTTTACGATTTAGTAAACCCTGAAATTTTTGCCCAAAAAGCCCGCGAAACCGGCGCGCTGAAAAATAAGCTCATTACCCAGGTGTATGGCAAGCCGGCGCTGGATGTGGAAGCCATTATAGAAGAATATATCGCCTATGGCAAGCGCCTGGCCGGCTATTTGGCCGATGTTTCGGTGCTTACCTACGAAGCCTGCAAGGCCGGCAAAGAGGTTCTGTTTGAAGGTGCCCAGGGCACCCTGCTCGATTTAGACTACGGCACCTACCCCTTTGTTACCAGCAGCCACCCGGTGGCCGGCGGCGTTTGCATTGGCGCTGGCATAGGCCCCACAGTAATAGACCAGGTGCTGGGTGTTTCGAAGGCCTACACCACCCGGGTGGGCAAGGGGCCCTTCCCCACCGAGCTGCTGGATGAAATTGGCGATACCATTCGCGACCGCGGGCATGAATATGGCACCACCACAGGCCGCCCCCGGCGTGTAGGCTGGTTCGACGCGGTTATTCTGCGGCATTCGGTGCGCATTAACGGCCTTACCGCTCTGGCAGTAAACAAGCTGGATACACTTGCCGGTATTGGCAACCTGAAGGTTTGCGTGGCCTACCGCCTGCCCGACGGCAGCACTATGGAGCATTTCCCCCCCACACTGGAACAGCTGGCCCACTGCACCCCCGTTTACGAAGAGCTGCCCGGCTTCGAGGGCGACCTTTCGGGCTGCACCAGCTTTGCCGAGCTGCCCCAGGCCTGCAAAAATTATATTGCCCGCTTAGAAGAGCTGGTGGGCTGCCCCATTACCATGGTGGGGGTAGGCCCCGCCCGCAACCAGAGCCTGGAACGATAAGCAAGTACAGGTGCATAATTTCAGTGGTGGCTGCATTTGCGGCCAGGGCCAAGCATGTGCCGATATAAGGCAATGCCCTCTTTTATTTTTCACCCTTAAGGAGTAGCTGTATGTCCAACAGGCGGCAGAATATCCGCAATTTTTGCATTATAGCGCATATCGACCACGGCAAAAGCACGCTGGCCGACCGCATTTTAGAGCAGACCTCGGCCGTTTCGCAGCGCGAAATGGCCGACCAGCTGCTGGATAACATGGAGATTGAACGCGAACGGGGCATTACCATTAAAGCCCGCGCCGTACGTCTGGTGTATAAAGCGCAGGACGGTGAAGAATACTTCTTCAACCTAATTGATACCCCCGGCCATGTGGATTTTAACTACGAGGTTTCGCGCTCGCTGGCGGCCTGCGAAGGGGCTATTCTGGTGGTGGATGCTTCGCAGGGCATTGAAGCCCAAACACTGGCCAACACCTACCTTGCTGTGGAACACGGGCTGGAGGTTGTGCCGGTTATTAACAAAATAGACCTACCTGCCGCCGACCCGGAACTCGTTTGACACTAAGTGGAGGATATTATGGTCATTCCCGAATTGGATGCACCCCGCATTTCGGCCAAAACGGGCGAAAACGTAGGTGCTGTGCTGGAACGCATTATTGCCGATATTCCCGCCCCCACGGGGGATGACGAAAAGCCCCTGCGTGCCCTTATTTTTGATAGCTACTACGATAGCTACAAAGGCGTAATTGTGTATATTCGTGTAATAGACGGTGCCATTCGCCCCGGCATGACCATGCGCATGATGGCCACCGGTGCGGAATTTACCGTGGTGGAAACCGGCTTCATGGGTGCCACCAGCCTAATTGGTGCGCCCGAGCTTTTTGCCGGGCAGGTGGGCTATGTGGCCGCCAGCATTAAAAACGTGAAGGATGCCCGGGTGGGCGACACCATTACCGATGCCGCCAACCCCGCCTGCGAACCTCTGGCCGGCTACCGCAAGGTAAACCCCATGGTGTTCTGCGGCATTTACCCGGCCGACGGCGCAAAATACCCCGACCTGCGCGACGCGCTGGAAAAGCTGCAGCTCAACGACGCCTCGCTAAGCTTCGAGCCCGAAACCTCGGTGGCGCTGGGCTTTGGCTTCCGCTGCGGCTTCCTCGGCCTTTTGCACATGGAAATTATTCAAGAGCGGCTGGAACGCGAATATAACCTTGACCTTATTACCACCGCGCCCAGCGTGGTTTACCGCCTGAACATGCAGGACGGCAGCACGCTGCTCATTGATAACCCCACCAACTACCCCGACCCTACCCACATCCTTTCGGCAGAGGAACCCTATGTAAAGGCCAGCATTCTCTGCCCCACACAG
>CAYYOY010000112.1:0-6285 GCA_964473265.1 uncultured Oscillospiraceae bacterium | reverse complement strand
AAACTGGAGGAAGCGTTCAGGCTCTACTATTCTGTCAATTACACCGGTTTGTGCAATTTCGGGCTGTTTTTCCAGCACCGGCTCAAAAGATTCTAAAACCTCCTTTACCGCCTGCAAAAACTCACTTTCGCCTGCATTGCGACGGCAAACTGTTTCGTATACCGACGCCAGATAACTGTTCTTAAAACCCATGACATAAGCCTCCTCAACGATTTTTAAAAATGATTACAAAGAACATTATACGGTGGTTTTTGCAATTTTGCAATTGCAAAATTGCAAAATAGTCATTTTTTACAAAACTTTTCCCGTTGCCAAGTTTTACACTTGCTCCAAACGACGAATAATGGTATGATACAAGAGTAATAAATACGGCAGAAAACTGCCGAACGGTGAGGGAAAGAAAATGCATTGCAAAAATTGTTCCGCGCCCCTTGCGCCGGGCGCCAGCTATTGTGCCAGCTGTGGTGCACATGTTGAGCAACAAAAGCGCTATTGTCAGAATTGTGGCTACGAGCTTGCAGCTACCGATTATAATTGCCCCGGCTGCGGGCTTTCGCAGGCACAGGCACAGGGTGGCGGCGCACAGCCCTTTGCCCCCAACGGCCCCAAGAGCCGCATGGCCGCCGGCCTGCTGGGCATTTTTCTGGGCAGCCTGGGCATACACAACTTTTACCTGGGCTTTACCAACCGTGCCATTACCCAGCTGATTCTGGGCACGGTGGGTGGTTTTTTCACCTGCGGTATTGCTTCGGCAGCCGTGGCTATTTGGGGCCTGGTAGAAGGCATTATGGTGCTTACTGGCAGCATTGCTGCCGACGCACAAGGCGTACCCCTGCGCGATTAATTTGCAAACAATTTATTTAGGTGAGCAGGCAAGACAGCAGCGGCGAAAGCCGAGGAAAGTCCGGGCTTCACAGGGCAAGAATAGCTGCTAACGGCAGCCGGAGGCGACTCTAGGGATAGTGCAACAGAGAGATACCGCCCGGTTTTTCCGGGTAAGGGTGGAAAGGTGAGGTAAGAGCTCACCAGCGCACAGGCGACTGTGCGGCTATGTAAACCCTATTCGAAGCAACATTGGGAACACACAGGGTGGCCCGCCCGTTCCCCACATGGCTTGAGCTGTGCGGCGACGCACATGCCAGATAGATTGCTGTCATAAACAGAACCCGGCTTATATACCTGGTCACCAACAAAAATAGCGCGCGGAGCTTCCGTGCGCTTTTTGCTTTGTTTAATTGGTAAGTGCTTGTCCGGCTCGGCTTAAATTGACAGTGCTTGTATCGTCCGGTATAATATTTGTAAGAATATTTTGCTGTGGAAGGATGGTGCTTTGCATGAAAAAATGGCTTGCGGCTCTCTTGGTGGCGCTTGCGCTGCTAAGCGGCTGTGCACCGGCCGGGCAGGAGGCCCCGCCGCCGCCAACACAACCCCAGGAACTGAGCACGCCCCCGCAGCCCGAATATCCGCAGCTACTCACCGTAATTGTAAACACGCAGCCCGGCCCGGCACCCGAAGAGGCAGCAGGCCAGCAGATTGCCCCCGGCGAAAGCCTTTCGCTTTCTACTACCTATGGTTTTGGCCTAACCCCGCGCTTTCAGGGTTGGCAGGGTGAACTGCCCTATGTTTCTATGGTTACAATTTATAAAGATGACGAGCTTTACTGGGAAGATACTCTTGGCGTGGCACCCTCGTTTGCGCCGCCCCAAAGCGGCAGCTACCGCTATGAAATTTTGGTGCAGTGGCAGGAAAACGCCGAGCCGCTACGCTACACCATAGAGCTGGAATGCAGCCTGCCCACCACCTTCTCGCTGGATACCAACCAGCCCTACCGGGGCGATACCCTGGCTATTCTGGTGGAAAACCCCGAAAAAGGCCAGGTAGCATGCGAAACCAACCTGCCGGTAAAGCCCAATTTCTTTCCCTACCAAGGCGGGCAGATTGCCCTGTTGCCGCTGCCCTACACCATGCAGCCGGGCAGCTATACCCTAAGCCTTACCAGCGGCGCAAGCACCAAGCACTTTACCATTGAGGTGCTAAACAAGCAGTTTGAGGTACAATATTTGCAGGTGGAAGAATCGGTAGCGGAATCTACCGTAAACAGCCAGGAGGCCAACAACGAATTTTCCCGCAAAATTACCCCGGTAAAAGCAATATCCGACCCGCAAAAGCATTGGGCCGGACGCTTTATTATGCCGGTAGAACCCGGCGAAAACGGAAACTACCGCATAACCTCGGAATTTGGCCTAACCCGCTATGTCAACGACGACCCCAACCCCAGCCGCCACGCGGGTATAGACCTACCCAAGCCGGCCGGCTCACCTGTGTTTGCCACAGGTGGTGGGCGTGTGGCCTTTGCAGGCTTTTTGCAGCTTACCGGCAATACCGTTGTTATTGAACACGGCTTTGGCCTAAAGAGCTTCTACTACCACATGCAGGAGCTGCTGGTTGCTACCGACGAACCGGTGGAACAAGGCCAGACCATTGGCAGGGTGGGCAGCACCGGCTTTTCTACGGGGCCGCACCTGCATTTTGCGCTGGCCGTAAATTCCACCTTTATTAACCCCTGGACAGCCATTGAACAGGGCATTATCGATAAGACTGAGTAAGTGTCATAAAGTGTAAATCTCCCAGCAGTTTATGGCCGTTGGGCGTGGGGTGTGGGTTGCGCACAATATAGGGGTCTTGCATGGGGTAGAGGGCTACCACATCGTGCATATCCCCTTTGGAATATTGCTCGAAGAGCCCATGGCTGTCGGCAACGGCGTAGCGCCCCCAGCTTGCATGGCTGCGAATATCGTCATTCATGTCGCCCAAAAAGCGTTCCAACTGCTCATGCATGCCATAGTCGTTTCCATAGCCGTAGGGTAGATACTGCGTTTTATTATACGGGTTGTATATTGTCATGAGCAGCAGACGGCAGCCGGAATTAAGCTGGCGTATACGCTCTATAATTTTTGGCAGGTTGTTGGTAAACTGAGAAACCCCTTCTTTTACCTGCCAGATGTTATATTGCGTAAAACCAGGAATAGCAACGCCGCTCATAATATCGTTGCCGCCAATGGAAACAGTTACAATTCCAGCCTGCTCAACGGCCTGCTGAACTTCCTTGGAATACCGGAGTTTGTACAGTAGGTCGCTGCTGGTGTTGCCATTTTGTGCTAAGTTTTTAGTGTTAATATCCTGGTAGAGGAAATATTCCCCCAGCCGCTCCTTAAAAAAATAAACGTAGCTCTTCACTCTGGCCCAGTAGGTAAGGGTGCCTGTGGCAATGGAATCGCCCAGGGCTACATATTCTACCGCATTCATGTTTCTTAACTCTCCTATGCCGTGGCTTTACAGCCTAAAAAGCCGGGCAGGGTGCATTGGCCGCCGGCTTGTTGCGGCTGTTTACCTTTATTTTATGAAGCGCTTGGGCAGAGTGTTATAATTGTCTGCGCTGCGCAAAATTAGCCGGTATGTTAATTGGTCGATACCTTGGAAAAAACCCAAGGCATCGGCTTTTTTTGTTGCTGTTCTAACCATAGCAAAGGCTGTTTATTGCACTTCTTTGCGCGGCGTTTGGCCTGGGCGCTTCACCTTGCGGGGGTGCAGGACATAAGATGTAGTACATTTGCCCAACAAACGCATCGCAAAATCTGGCCTGCCGCCGGCCCAAGAAGGCGGCGGCCGCAGCGTGTGGGCAGCAAGCCTTGCAGCCAGCTTGCGCTGCGGCAATATGGAGCATCTATGACAAAAATTAACTATATGTTGAACATGCAAGATGAACAAAGCCCGGAGCAGTATGCAATTAGCAACATGCGTCTGGGCATGGCTTATGTGCCAATGCAGCGCTGGGAAAAGCTCTACGACCCCGACATTGCCCTTAGCCGCGGCACATTGTTTCAAGCCCTCGACCTGCCTTTTATAGGAGAGGAGGCGGTGCCTCGTGGATAACAAAAAACTTTTAATGAACCGAATTCAAGTGTGCGATTTCATTTTGGCTGAGGTGGGGCTGTATCTCGATACCCACCCCGACGATAAAGACGCCCTGGCCTACCACGCCAAATATCAAGAAATGCGCAAAAAGGCTGTGGAAGAATACACCCGGCAGTTTGGCCCCCTAACTTCGGAAAGCCATACCGGGATCACCCGCTGGAGCTGGGTTGATACCCCCTGGCCGTGGGAATTTGAAAGGGCGGTATAGTGTATGTGGACTTACGAGAAAAAACTGCAGTACCCTGTTAAAATAGCACGGCCCAACCCCGCACTGGCCAAGGTAATCATTACGCAATTTGGCGGGCCCGACGGTGAAATGGCTGCCGCCAACCGCTACCTGAGCCAACGCTATAGCATGCCCTATGGCGAGGTTACCGCCGTACTAACAGATATAGGTACTGAAGCACCATTTTTGCCACAAAAAGCAGACAAGCTCTATGAGAAAAACAAGCAGAAAACCTCCAACCGAAACTACGGCTGGAGGTTTTGTTGTGTTAGGGCAAAGGAATAACTACGGTTTGCAGTGGCTTGCGCATTGGCCTTTTGCTAGCGCTTTACAATATATTTACGCATATCGATGGCGCAGGCAACCAAAATGACAATGCCTTTAATGGCATACTGCAGGTTTGCGTCTACGCCGAGGAAGATAAACGACGAAGTAATAAGCTGCAGCAAGATAACGCCAATTACAATGCCGCTAATTTTACCCACGCCGCCCGAGAAGGATACCCCGCCGATTACGCAGGCGGCAATGGCATCCAGTTCAAAGTTTACGCCGGTGGAAGCATTGTTCGAGCCTACAAAGGCACTGGTAAAATAGCCGTTTACTCCATAGAGCATGCCGGCGATCATAAACACGATAATAATGGTCTTCATAACCGAAATGCCCGAAACATTGGCGGCTTCGGGGTTGCACCCCACCGCAAACATGTTTTTACCAATAACAGTTTTGTTCCAGATAAACCACATGAGCACCATCATGGCAATGGCGTAGAATACAATATACTGCACCTTTACACCCATCAGGTTAACCCCGCCGGTAATCAGCTCGTTAAAATCATCCCGAATGCCGCCAATGGGCTTGCCCGCATTGGTGCCCAGCTTTATGTAGGCCAGGGTGCCGGCGTATACAATTAGCTGTGTGGCTAGCGTTACAATAAAGGGGTGCAGCTTAAACTTGGCCACAAAAAAGCCATTAAAAATGCCAATGATAGCGCCCACCACCATGGTAAGCAGTAGCACCACCAAAAAATTCATGTTGCCCAGCCCGGGGAACATTTTGCTGGGGTAATCGAGCCGCTGCATTAACGAAGCGGTAATGCAGGCGGTAAGGCCCACAATGCGGCCGGCCGAAAGGTCGGTGCCTGTAAGCACAATAATGCCGCCAACGCCAAGTGCTATAGGCAGCCGGAAGGCCGAGTTTGTAAGAATATTTACGATCGATTCAAACGAGATAAAACGCGGGGTGTACACAGCAACTATAATTACATACAAAAACAATAAAATATACAAAGAATAATTAATTAGCCACTCGGAGGCTGTTTTTCTGTTCAGGCCGGCAAGGCTGGCTGCGAAGCTATTTTTCAGGCCAGCTTGTTTTTTCAGTTCCAGCATAAAACCATTCCTTTCTGCGTTTTGGGATGCTAGACATACTTTGCCGAAAGTGCCATAATTTCCTCTTGCGTGGTAGCTGTCGCATCCACAATGCCCGCAAGCTTACCGCCCGACATTACCAGTATACGGTCGCATACCCCCAGTAGCTCGGGCATTTCAGAAGATACCATAATAATTGCCTTGCCCTCGTTGGCCAGGCTAATCATCAATTGGTAAATTTCATATTTTGCGCCTACGTCAATGCCCCGGGTAGGTTCGTCCATGAGCAGCACCTCAGGGGTGGTGAGCAACCATCGGCCCAGTATTACCTTTTGCTGGTTGCCGCCCGAAAGCGAGCCTATTTTTGTTTTTTGCGAAGGGGTTTTTACCCGCATGGCGTCAATAACCCACTGGCTATCCTCTTCCAGCTTTTTATCCTGCAGGTAACAAAACTTGCGATATTTGCGCAAGTTGGCTATGGTAGCGTTTTCCCGAATATTGAGCACGCCAAAAATGCCGGTGGCGCGCCGCTCTTCGGTAACCAATGCAAAACCGTTTTTTATAGCGGTTTGCGAATTTTTATTCATTACCTCTTTGCCATGGATAGTAATTTTACCTTGTTCCAGGCTGGCAGTGCCATAAATGCTTTCCAGCAGCTCGCTGCGGCCGGCCCCCACCAGGCCCGAAACCCCCAGTATCTCACCCTTACGCAGCGTA
>CAYYOY010000111.1:0-6370 GCA_964473265.1 uncultured Oscillospiraceae bacterium | reverse complement strand
GGGCAGCGACTTTTTTACAAACTATAAAATTGTACGCAGCAGCGAAAAGGAGGTGGCGTAGGTGGAAAGCTTAAATGCCGTGGGCCTTTACCTGCAAATTACCGCGCAAACCGGCACACCGCTGCTGTTGGCCACACTGGGCGGCATTTTTTGCGAGCGTGTTGGCAACATGAACCTAGGTGTAGAAGGCATGATGCTGCTGGGTGCGGTGGCAGGCTTTATGTGTGGCTTTTCCACCGGTAGCCCGCTGCTGGCGGTGCTGGTGGCCGGCTTGGCTGGTGCGCTGGGTGCACTGCTCTACGCCGTGGTTACCGTTACCTTCCGTGGGAACCAAGTGGTTACCGGCCTGGCACTTACTATTTTCGGCACAGGTGTTTCCAGCTTTTTGGGCCAAAGCCTTACCGGCCTGGCACTGCCAGACCGCATTGGCACAACCTTTGCGGCCTACCGCGTGCCGTTGCTGGCCGACATCCCCTTGCTGGGCAAAATGTTGTTCGAGCAGAGTGTGTATGTGCAGCTTACACTGGTGGCGGCGCTGCTTATTTACCTGTATATGTTCAAAACCTACCCCGGCCTGAATATGCGCTGCGTGGGCGAAAACCCCGGCGCGGCCGACGCTTCGGGCATACCGGTAACTCTATATAAATACATCCACATACTTTTTGGCGGCTTTTTGTGCGGTCTGGGCGGTGCCTACCTTTCGTTGGTGTTTGTGCCCCGCTGGCAAGATAACATTACCGCCGGCATGGGCTGGATAGCCGTGGCACTGGTTATTTTCAGCACCTGGAACCCGCTGAAGGCTATCTTCGGGGCGTATCTCTTCGGTGCGCTGCGTGGCATTGCCCTACAGCTGCAGAACGCAGACCTTTCGCTCTTCGGCCGGCAAATTAAGCTTGTGCCGCAAATTTTAGATATGGTACCCTATATTGCCACCATTGTGGTGCTGGTGATGATAACCCTGCGCAAGAAGAAGGAGGACCTTCCTCCCCAGGCGCTGGGGCTGCCCTACTTCCGCGAAGAACGCTAAACAAGATACTATAGACACAGGGCGCCGTGCTATGAAAAGCAGGGCGCCCTGTGCATTTTAAGTATTGAGCTTCTCTAGGAATTTACCGGCATCCTCTCGCACCTTTGCCGGGGCAAAATAGGCGGCGCCTTCCCCTAAATTTTCACCGTATTTGTTGCAAGCAAAGTATAGCCTTGGGGAGCAAACTCTTACTCTTTTGCAGCAAGTGCAATTTGCTTACGTTGGTTCCACAGCGTGCGGTGGCCCCAGTGTAGGGCAAAAAACACCGTAAGGCAGGTAGAAGCACAAATGGCCAGCATAATGGCAATTTGATATACAATGGCGGTGGTGGGCAGCGTGCCCGAAAGAATTTGCCCCGTCATCATACCCGGCAAAAACACAATGCCCATACCCAGCATGGAATTAATGGTGGGCAGCAGGGCGGTTTCCAGCGCTTCGCGCACAAAGGGGGCCAGAATATCCTGCGGTTCGGCGCCCAGGTTCAGCAGGCTTTCTATCTGGCTGTGGCGGGCATCCAGCCCTTCGGTAAAGCTGCGCAGTGCCAGGCCAACGCCTGTCATAGCATTGCCCATAATCATGCCCGAAAGAGGGATGGTATACTGGGGGTTAAAAAAGCTTTGCCCCACCACCACACAAACAAACAGCCCCAGCACCGCCAGGCTGGAAAACCCCAGCGAAAGCCCCACAGCCAGCTGAAAACGGCGGTTGAGCCCCCGCTGGCGGTCAAGCACACGGTGGATAGAAAAGGCTGTCATAGCGGCCAGAAAGGCAAGTGTAAAGGCCGGGTGCGGGTTGGCAAAAATATAGGTGAGCACAAACCCTGTGAGCACCAGCTGCACGGTCATGCGCAGGCTGGCCACCAGCAGCAGGCGGGTTTTATCTACCTTGGCATAGCGCATTATTACCAGTACTACCACCAGCAGCAGGTAGGCCAGGGCAAATTGCAGCAACCCCAGCCGCACTGCGCCGCCTTGGTCGGCAGCCTGGGCGTTTTGCAGCAGCTCCAGCAGGCGGTTCATGGCAGCACCTCCTGCTCTAGATGAATGATACGCTCAGCAAAGCGTTGGGTGAGCACCGGGTCGTGGCTTACTACCACAAGGTCTATGCCCTGGTTGCGGCAATGGGTGGCCACGCCGGCCAGCAGGGCGGCTGCGTTTTGGCTATCCAGCGCCGAGGTAGGTTCGTCCAGCAGCAGCACCCGTGGCTGCAGCGAAAGAAAAATGGCGGTATACAGCCGCTGCCGCTCGCCGCCCGACATAGTGGCACAGGCTTTATCCGGCGGCAGGGGCAGGGCACAGCATTCTAAAAGCTGCTGCATATGTTGGTTGTTTGGTGCAGGCAGGCCACGGTAATTATAAAAGCGGGCAAAGTTTTCGGCAATGCTGCCTTCAAACAAAAACACCTGCTGTGAAACCAGTGCCACCTCGCGGCGCAGCGCAACACTTTCCCATTGTGTAAGCTCTTGGCCACGGTAGCACAGGCTGCCCGCACTGGGGCTTAGGGTAGCATTCAGCAGCCGCAGCAGCGTGCTTTTGCCGCAGCCGCTGGGCCCGGTAATAAAGTTAATTTCACCCTGATGCAAAACAATGTCGCGATAGGTAATAATATCTCCATAACGAAGGCCATGGGTACTAAAAAGTGCGGGCAAGGTGTATCCTCCTTCGGTGGGTTTAAAGGCCATAGTTGTTCATGAATTGCTACCGTATACTTATTATACCATAACTGCGGGCCCATGGGTTTGCGCGGCACAAACCGGCAGTTTTATTATACCATACCCGCTCCTGCACCAACAAGCCGCAAACCAGCGGCTGTTATGCTAAGTTTGGCATTGCTTTTTTAAGGTTTAACAATTATAATAGCAGCAGGAAAAGAGAGGTGCTTGCATTGAATATTCTAATTGTGGGCTGTGGTAAGGTGGGTTCCGGCCTGGCCAACTACCTCAGCCGTATGGGGCACGACGTAGCCGTGGTGGACAACAACGCCGACAGCTTTGATATGTTGGATGACGATTATGTTGGCATGACAGTGCAGGGTGTACCCATTGATATGGATGTGTTGCGCCGTGCCGGCATAGAGGCCTGCAATGTTATGGCAGCCGTAACCCACGACGATAACGTGAACATCATGGTATCGCAGGTGGCCAAAGAGATTTTTAATGTAGATAAGGTGCTCACCCGTATTTACAACCCCAAGCACAAAAATGTATTTTCGCAATTTGGGCTTACCACAGTTTGCCCCACCAGCCTTACGGTGGACGTGATACAATCTATCATAAACGAAGAGGAAGAAGAGCTCAAGCAGGTTACCTTTGAAAATTCCGTGCTTTCAATGGTAACGGTAGCCTGCCCCCGGCAGTATTGGGGCCGCCCTATACAAGAGGTGGAAACCGACGGAGACGGCACCCTAATTGGCCTGCTGCACCAGGACGGCGTAATTACCCTACTGGGCCACACACCCCCGCCCAAGCTTTGCCCCCGAGAGGGCGATAAGCTGCTGCTGGCACGTCAGGTGGAATAGCCGCCGGCGTTTCCACAACTTTCGGTGGCACCCGGCCGCCGCACGGAAAGGATTGTCTTGCAATGAAGGTTATAGTAGTGGGGGCAGGCAAGGTAGGCTACTACCTGGCCAAGGCTCTCATAGAGCATGGGCATAGCCCGGTGATTATTGAACGTGAAAAGACCATTTGCCGCCGCGTGGCCAACGAGCTGGATATTCCCACCATTTGCGGAGACGGCGCCACCACCGATACACTAGAGGCTGCCGACGCAAAAACGGCTGAGGCCATAATTTGTGTTACCGGCAAGGATGAAGCCAACCTAATTGCCTGCCAGCTTGCCAAGCGGCTGTATAATATCCGCCGCACGGTGGCGCGGGTAAACAACCCCAAAAACGTGGGCATTATGAAGCAGCTGGGGGTAGATATTCCGCTTTCTACCACCGATAACATTGCCCGCCTTATCGAGCGCGAGGTAGATTGCTCGGCCATTAAACAAATTATGTCGCTCAACCGGGGCACGGCTTCTCTTAGCGAATTGGAACTGCCCGAAAACTATGAGCGCGACGGCGTGCGTTTGAACCAGCTGCGCCTGCCGGAAGAATCGATTATTGTTTCAATTACCCGTGACGGCGAATTTATCATTCCCCGCGGTAACACACAAATTTTTTCGGGCGATAAAATTTTAGTGGTAAGCCGCAACGATGTAATCCACGAGCTTACCCGCATTTTGGCGCTGGAAGAAGCCTAGTACCGGCAATGTAAATTATGCGGCCCGGGCAAACTGCCCGGGCCGTCTTGCGCCTAAAAGGCCGGTTAGTCTTCGTAAAGGCCTTGGCAGCAGCAAAGCTCGCAGGGGTTAATGTGCACCATGCAGTGCTTGGCGCTTGGCAGGGCATGCTCAATAGCGTCGTGTACATTCTGGGCAATGGTGTGGGCCTGTGCAAGGGTTAAGGTGGCATCCACAGAAATTTCCATATCAATATAGAACTTGTTCGAGAACATGCGGGTTTTTAACATGTCTATGCTGCATACCCCAGGTTGGGAGAGTGTAAGGCAGCGAATTTCTTCAATAATACAGTCGGCACAGGCACGGTCGGTAAGCTTGCTTACTGCATCGAGCAGAATATCGTAGGCCACCTTTATAATAATTACGCTGATACACAGGCTGGCCAAAGGGTCGAACACCGGCCAGCCCAGCATGGCCCCACCAATGCCCACTAGGCTGCCCACCGAAGAAAGGGCGTCTGAACGGTGGTGCCAGGCGTCGGCCAGCATGGCGGAAGATTGCACCCGTAAGGCGGTGCCGCGGGTGTACCAGTACATCCATTCCTTCACCGCTATGGAAGCCGCCGCTGCCCACAAGGCCAGTGCGCCGGGCGGTGCAAGCTCGCCCGAAAAGCCCAACATAGTTTTGCGGATACCATCTAAACCAATAGCACAGCCGGTAAGCCCCAACACTGCGCCTAAAATTAAGGCGGCAATGCATTCCAGCCGCTCGTGGCCGTAGGGGTGTTCAAGGTCTACTTCTTCGCCTGAAACCTGCACCCCGATCATAACAATAATAGTAGAAAAAACATCCGAAGCCGAATGCACGGCGTCTGAAACCATGGCGCCCGAATGTGCCACCAGGCCGGCCACCAACTTGCCGGCGGCCAGCAGCAGGTTTATTACCAGCGTAACGGCCGAAACCCGTATGGCTTCTTCCTGGGGGGTTCGATTGCACCCCCGAACCATCTTTTTAAAAATGCACATACTTGCAGCATACCCCCGTAAAGAACAAAGGCAGGCAGCTTTCCAGCACTGCCTGCCTATAGCTGTGCAAGAGCGCGGCGGCGAAGCCGGCCTTACCAAGCCCAAATGACCTTTTTCGGCCCAGAACAAAGCAGTTCGATACCTATCTGTATCTTCCCCGCTACCAGATTATACCATTTTATCCCAATTTTGTTCAAAGCGCAATAATATAAAAGAAATATTTAGAATTTACAGTATTTTACATTAATGATGGCTACTTTTGAAACACCACCGTAATTTGGGTGCCTACCCCCAGGGTGCTTTTCAAAGTTAAATTGGCGCTGTAAAGCGAGCAAATATGCTTTACAATGGAAAGGCCCAGCCCTGTGCCGCCGCCCTGCCGGCTGCGGCTTTTTTCTACCCGGTAAAAACGTTCGAAAATGCGGGTTTGGTCTGCGGAAGAAATGCCAATGCCGGTATCGGCTACTGTGAGGGTAACGGTAGCCGGGGTTTCGGCTATAGCAATGCTTACACTGGCGTTATCGTTGTTATAGCGCACAGCATTTTCAAACAGGTTTTTAACAAGCTCGTAGATATGAGTGCTTTCGGCCAGCACGCTGGCTTCGCCGGTAATGTCTACTGACAGGTGTTTTTGGTCTATTACTGTGGCAAGGCTTTGCCGCACCTCGCGGGCAATTTTGCCCAGCCAAACCGGCTGGCTCGCGTTGGGCTGCTTGGTGTTTTCCAGCTCGGAAAGCTTGAGCATATCGCCAATAAGCGAGAGCATGCGGTCGGTTTCTTTCGCAATTTGGGCAATAAAGGGTGCAAGGCCATCGTCACGGTTGTTAAGCTGCAGCAACTCATTAAAGCCTTTAATAGACGTTAGGGGGGTTTTTAGCTCGTGGCTGGCATTGGCAAAAAATTCTTCCCGCAGGCGCTGGTTGGCTGCGGCTACAGTAATATCGCTTAAAATTGCCAGCACCAGACCACGGCTTTCCCCCGGCGCCCAAGCGCTGGAAAGCCCTTTTACAGTAACCAAAAAGATATTTTGGCCGCTGCTGAGCTCAAACAGCGCGTTTTGCCCTTTTTGCAGGCAGGCATCTACGCTTTCGGTA
>CAYYOY010000110.1:0-6396 GCA_964473265.1 uncultured Oscillospiraceae bacterium | reverse complement strand
GAAAGCAGCTGTACACACAACAAGACAAACGGCGGGGCGCCCCCCGCCGTTTGTGCTTGCTTCATCCACCAGCCACCAGCGGAAAAGTTTGCCGTATTAGCTTATTGCCCGTAATAGGCATTTTTGCCATGCTTGCGAAGGTAGTGCTTATCCAGCAGTTCACTCTGCATGGGGGGAAAGCCCTGGCCACCCATTTGCAGTGTGTGCCAGGCCATCATAGCTGCTTCTTCCAGCACCACAGCATTGTGGTAGCTTTCATGGGCGTCCTTACCCCAGGTGAAGGGCCCGTGGCTGTACACCACCACACCGGGGATGGCGTTGGGGTCTAGCGCCGAGAAGCGCTCTACAATTACATGGCCGGTTTCTGCTTCGTAAGCGCCGGTAATTTCGGCGGGTGTCATTTGGCGGGTGCAGGGCACTTCACCATAGAAATAATCGGCATGGGTGGTGCCCAGCGCGGGCACACCTCGGCCCGCCTGGGCAAAAATGGTTGCCCAGCGGCTGTGGGTGTGGCAAACGCCGCCAATATCGGCAAAGGCCTTATATAGCACAAGGTGAGTGGGCGTATCGGAAGACGGCTTATACTTGCCTTCCACCACCTTGCCATCCAGGTCTACCACCACCATGTCGTCGGGGGACATACTGTCGTATTCCACGCCCGAAGGCTTAATGACGATGAGGCCCTTTTCCCGGTCGATACCCGAAACATTGCCCCAGGTAAAGGTAACAAGGCCATGCTTGGGCAGCTGCATATTGGCTTCCCAAACCTGTTGCTTTAGTTCTTTCAGCATACTGCTCAACCCTTCAGCTTCCAGGCTAGGTCGGCCATGAACAGCTCTTTCTTGAGCTGTTCGGTGGTGGTGCCTTTTGTAATATGCACAAACTCAATGCCCAGTATCTCGGCAAAATCGGCCAGCATTTCGGCGGTAATGTCGTAGCTGAACACCGTGTGGTGTGCGCCGCCGGCCAGCAGCCAGCATTCGCAGCCGGTAATAAAATCGGGCAGGCCGCGCCACATTACCCGCGCCACCGGCAGGTTCTTCATTTTATACTTAGGCTTTACGGCCTCTACGTCCTGCACAATAAGGCGCAGGCGACCGCCCATGTCTATAAGGCTGGCGCAAACGGCCGGCCCTGCCTTGCCCTCGAACACCAGACGGGCGGGGGGCTCTTTGCCGCCGATGCCCAGCGGGTGAACCTCTATACGTGGCTTATCTGCCGCCAGGCTGGGGCAAACCTCCAGCATGTGGGCACCCAGCGAAAGCTCGTTGCCCTGCTCTAGGTCGTAGGTGTAATCTTCCATAAAAGCGGTGCCGCCGGTCAGGCCGGTGGCCATTACCTTCATAATGCGGGTCATGGCAGAAACCTTCCAATCGCCCTCGCCACCGTAGCCGTAGCCCTCGGCCATAAGGTCTTGCGAGGCCAGGCCGGGCAGCTGCTTCATGCCGTGCAGGTCTTCAAAGGTGTTGGAATAAGCCCCCGCACCCTCGCGTTCCAGCAGCTTACGAATGGCAATTTGCTCGCGGGCCTGGTAGCGTACGGTTTCTATATCGTCTGTGGCAAGGGTGTATTTCTGCTCGTAAACAGCCATTTGTGCGTCTATTTCTGCATCGGTTACCTGGTTCATAATGGCCACAAGGTCGCCCACCGGGTGAGTGTTCACCTGCCAACCCAGTTTAATTTGTGCCTCAACCTTATCGCCTTCGGTTACGGCCACCTGGCGCATGTTATCGCCAAAGCGAATCACCTTTAGGCTGCGGCTTTCGGCAGCACCCACCGCGGCACGCATCCAGCCGGCAATTTTCTGCTGCACGGGTGCATCTTCCCAGTAGCCCACCACAATTTTGCGGGGTGTGCGCATGCGGGCGGCAATAAAGCCATGCTCACGGTCGCCATGGGCCGATTGATTAAGGTTCATAAAGTCCATATCAATTTCGTCGTCGGGAATGGCACGGTTAAACTGAGTGTGCAGGTGGCAGTAGGGTTTATGTAGAATAGAAAGGCCGTTAATCCACATTTTAGAGGGCGAAAAGGTGTGGCACCAGGTGATAATACCGGCGCAGGCGGTGTCTGCATTGGCGGCGGCCAGCGTTTGGGTAATTTCTTCGGGGGTTTTCATTACGCCCTTATAAATAATTTCGCAGGGCATGGCCTTGCCAGCGTTCCATTTTTCCACCATTTCTTTGGAATGCTGGGCTACCTTTTGCAAGGTTTCTTCCCCATAAAGAAACTGGCTGCCGGTAATAAACCAAAACTTGTAGGCATTCATAGTTTTCCACCTCACTGTTAATTTTGGAATGCTTCAATTGCTGCTTGTTCTACCGCCAGGCCCGCCTTAAAGCGCGTAAGGTAGGCTTCAAAGCCTGCTTTTTCTGCCTGGTTTGGCTCTGCTGTACGGGTGGCGGTGTTGTTAAAGATTTTATTTTGTAAAAAGCTACCCAGTGTTTCGCCCTGCGCCTTGTTTTTACAGTAAGAGGCCAGCAGTGCCATACCCCAGGCACCGCCCTCGGCGGCGGTTTCGGTTACGGCTACCGGCACGCCCAACAGGGTAGCTAATATCTGCTTGCCCGCTTCGGCCTTGAAGAAACCGCCATGCCCCAGCAGACGTTCCAGTGTAACCTGTTCTTGCTCCAGCAGAATATCCATGCCCATTTTCAAGCTGACAATGGTGGCATACACTTGCGCACGCGCAAAGTTGGCAAAGCTGAACTTTGCGTCCGGCAGGCGGGCAAACAACGGCCTGCCTTCAGTAAAGCCTGTAATATGCTCACCCGAAAGATAATTGCAGGCGAAAAGGCCACCGCAATCGGCCTCGCCAGCCAGGGCGTTTTCAAAGAGGATATCCAGCACTTTGCCCTTTTTCATGGGGGTGCCGGCGGCTGTGGCAAATTCGCAAAGCAGGTCGGCCCAGGCGTTAAGGTCGGAGGTGCAGTTGTTGCAGTGCACCATGGCCACCGGGCTGCCGGCCGGGGTGGTAATAAGGTCTACCTCGGGGTACACCTTGGAAAGCGGTTTTTCCAGCACCGCCATGGCAAACACCGAAGTGCCTGCCGAAATATTGCCGGTGCGTTCGGAAATGCTGTTGGTGGCAACCATACCGGTGGTCGCGTCACCTTCGGGCGGGCAGAGCGCTATGCCCGGCTGCAGCGTGCCTGTGGGGTCGAGCAGCTTGGCACCTTCTGCGGTAAGGCTACCTGCCGTTTGGCCCGCCGGCAAAACGTTTGGCAGAATATCCTGCAGGCGATAGGGCAGGTTGTGCTCTTGCAGCTTGGCGTTGAATTTTTCTACCATGCCGGCGTGGTAGCTGCCTATTTGGCTATCAATAGGGAACATACCCGAAGCCTCGCACAGGCCCAGCACATGCTGGCCGGTGAGCAAAAAGTGCACATGACCGGCCAAGGTGGTCATGGTGGCAATTTGGGGCAGGTGCTCCTCATGCCGCAGCATGGCCTGGTAAAGGTGGGCAATGCTCCAGCGCTGGGGTATGTTAAAGTTAAATAGCGCTGTAATTTCCTCGGCGGCCTGTTCTGTCATGGTATTGCGCCAAGTGCGGAAGGGTACAAGCTGCTTGCCGTTCTTATCAAACACCAGGTAGCCGTGCATCATGGCAGAAATGCCCAGCGCGCCTGCCGTTTGCAGCGGTAGGCCATAGGTTTGTTGTACGTTCTCGGCCAGGGCTTTATAGGCGCTGGCAAGGCCTGTGTACACTTCGTCCAGGTGGTAGGTCCACACGCCGTGTTCCAGGCGGTTTTCCCATTCGTGCCCGCCGGTGGCGAGCACCTCGCCGCAGGGGCCGGTTAGCACCGCCTTAATGCGGGTAGAGCCCAGCTCTATGCCCAGCGCGGTGTTGCCACAGGTAATTAGGTCTTTCAGTTTACTGTTCATATCATCACCCCAGCCATTAAGTACTTTCTCGTTCCTCAAACCCCCACGGCATAATGGCGGGGGCTTCAGCAACGCCTCGAATCATGTTCAGCAGCTTTTCTGCCGCCAGCCTGCCCAACCGCTCTTTTGGGTGGTTAAGCGATGTAATTTTTACCGCCGCTATTTCGGAATAGGTGCTGTTATCAAAGCTGATAACAGCCATATCCCGCGGCACCTGCTGCCCAACGCTGCGCAGAAGCTCCACCAAGCGCACAGCAACCTCGTCGTTGTAGCATACAGCCGCCGTGCAATCGCGCACTGCCTCTAGGGCGAAGCCGCCCAGAATTTTATCGCGGTCGCCGGTGGTGAACCACAGCACATTTTCGTCGCAAAGCTCTATGCCGCTATCCAGCAGTGCCGCAACGGTGCCGGCATAACGTTTATGGCCCTGCATATCGTCGCTTTTGAAGATACCCGCTATGCGGCGGTGCCCTTTTTCAATAAGGAATTTACAGGCATCGTAGCCACCCTGGCGGTCGTCTGTTACAACGTACATGGGCTGGTAAAGCTCCTGATAATACCCATTTATAAATACCATAGGGATGCCGGTATCGGCAATGCGGCGATATAAATCGATATTCGGGTTGGGCAGTGCCGTTTTGGTGCCCTCAATGATAAACCCATCTACCGATTTCTGCAGGAAATCCATAAGGATGCGCCGTTCGTTTTCCGCCCGGTTTTGGGTGGCCGCAAGCATGGAGGTATATTGATGCTCTGTAAGGGTTTGTTCAATGCCCTTGAGCACGGTGGGGAATATGTATTCGCCGATATATGTGGTAATAACGGCAATGTTGCGGCTTTGCTCACGGTGCGGCTCACGGTTTTGTACATAGGTGCCGCTGCCCTGCACGCGCCTGGCAAAGCCGTCCCGCTCCAGAATACTTAAAGCCTGGCGGATGGTCTGCCGGCTTACCCGATACAGCTTAGCAAGCGCATATTCTCCGGGCAGTTTTGCATGCAGGGGGTATTTGCCGGCGGCTATTTCGGCACGCAGTGCTTTTGCAACTTTTAAGTATTTATGTTGTTCCAAATAATCAAATCCCGTATTTCTGTGAATTTAAGTTTAGGCATTTGCTTTGTTCTTTTTAGAGAGCACATCAAAGGCAACCGCTATCAGTAGCACCATGCCCTTAATTGCCTGCTGCCAGTCTATGCTTACGCCCAAAATAGCCATGCCGTTGTTCAAAACGCCCATCATAAGGCCGCCCACAATGGCACCTATAATGGTGCCTACGCCGCCGGTGGTGGAAGCACCGCCAATAAAGCAGGCGGCAATGGCGTCCAGTTCAAAGCCGTTGCCCGATTTCGGCGTGGCCGAATTAAGCCGCCCTGTAAACACCAGGCCACCCAGCGCTGCAAGCAGGCCCATATTGGCATACACCAGGAAGAGAATGCGCTTGGTTTTTACACCCGAAAGCCGTGCCGCCTTGGCATTGCCGCCAAAGGCATAGATATGCCGCCCCAGCACCGTTTTGTTGGTAATGAACGAGTAGATAAACACCAGCACCACCACTAAAATGAGCACCATGGGCATACCGCGATATTTGGCCAGCTGATAGGCAAAAAAGGCAATTACGCCCGAAATGCAAACAATTTTTGCGGTAAACATGGCAGGGTTCGGCACTTCAAAGCCGTAGGCCAGGCGCTTTTTGCGCCCTGAAAGTTCGGCCAGTATGTACACAATAATGGCTATTGCAGCGGCCATTAGTGTAAGCACATTCAGTTTGCTGCCTTCAAAAATATCCGGCACAAAGCCCGCAGCAATGAAGGTGTAGGCTTCGGGCAGGGGGGCCAGGCTGGTGCCCTGCAGAATAACCATGGTAAGCCCACGGAAGACCAGCAGGCCGGCCAGCGTGGCAATAAAGGCTGGTACGCCAACATAGGCGATCCAGTAGCCTTGCCAGCAGCCAATGGCCAGGCCTACAAGCAGCGAAAGTAACATGGCGGGCAGCACAGGCATGCCCATTTTTAGCACCAAAACCGCTGAAATGGCACCCACAAACCCAACCACCGAACCAACCGAAAGGTCTACGTTGCCGCCGGAAAGAATACACAGTAGCATACCGCAGGCCAATATCATAACATAGCTGTTCTGCTGAATGATATTTGAGATATTCAACGGCATGAGCAGAGTGCCTTCTGTAAGAATTTGAAATAGTGCAACCACCACAAGCAGCGCAATTACCATGCCATATTGGCGCATAATGCGCAGGGTTGAATTAAAAGCTTTATTCATTCTCTTCACCTCAGTTGTTGCTCTGCATAATGCATTGCATAATCTTTTCTTGTGAAGCCTCGGCCGCCGGCAGCTCGCCGACAATGGCACCCCGGTTCATAACATAGATTCTGTCGCACATGCCCAGCAACTCGGGCAGTTCGGAAGAAATCATCAAGATTGATTTGCCTTTTTCGGCAAGAGCATTAATTACAGAATAAATCTCATATTTTGTGCCCACGTCCACACCGCGCGTG
>CAYYOY010000109.1:0-6446 GCA_964473265.1 uncultured Oscillospiraceae bacterium | reverse complement strand
TGCCAATGGGGTAAATGCCTAGTTGAGCCTTGGTGAAATCTTTAATGCCGTTTAAAATCTCGTTAAAAGTGCTCATACCCCCACAGGAATAAAAGCGTATGATTTCGCCTGCAAAAAAGTCACACATTTTTTCTACAAGCTCCACAGCGTGGCCCTTGTACTCGGTGGTCAAAATTAAATAGTCCACCGCAAGATCGTTGCAGGTCTTATTAATTTTGTCCAGGGTTTCGGTATATCGGCTTACCGTTTCGTCCCTGGGGTTTAGGATGAAAATGTGTTTCATAGCTTTTTAATCCACACTACACAGTTAATGAATTTAAGCACTGCTTAAATTCCTCCGAACATTCCATAAACGCGTCTACAATGTATGGGTCGAAAGAGGTGCCGCGCCCATCCAGAATAATGCCAAGTGCCTTTTCATGCGGGAAGGGCTGCTTGTACGGGCGCTCAGAGGTAAGTGCATCGTAAACGTCCGCAATGGTCATAATGCGTGCACACAGGGGAATGTCGGTGCCGGCCAGGCAAGAAAGGTATCCGTTGCCGTCCCAGCGTTCGTGGTGGTAGTAGGCCATGTCGCGCGCCACATACAAAAAGCTTTCCATAGCTGTCTGGTCTATGGCGTGTTGTAGAGTGTCGCCCCCCAATATGGTGTGTGCTTTCATGGAGTCGAACTCTTCTTCGGTATATTTGCCGGGCTTACATAGAATTTCGTCCTTAATGCCTACCTTGCCAATATCGTGCAGAGAAGCCGCACGTAGCATATCGCCAATCAGCTTAGGGTTAAGCTCTTCGGGGTATAAGCCCATTTCTAGCATTTTTTCAGCCAAAATTTTTATGTAAGTACAGGTTTGCTTAATGTGTTTGCCGGTGTAGCCGTCTCGGCAGCCTACCAGCTCGGCTATGCTAATAGACACTGCATCCTGCAGTTCTTCTATTGTTTTGGTTTTTTCATCTACCACCTGCTCTAGGTTTTTGCGGAAGGAGTTAATCTCTAAATGCAGCCGAATGCGAGAAAGCATGGTTTCTTTTACAAAAGGCTTTGTAATAAAATCTACCACACCGGCCGAAAGTGCGCGGGCCTCGGTTTCAGGGTCGGTCAAGGCGGTTAGGAAAATTACCGGCGGAATATTTAACCCGGGAATTTGCTGTATCTTTTCCATTACGCCAAAGCCGTCCAAATTGGGCATGCTGATATCTAGCAATATTAAATCGGGCGTATTTTTTTCCAGAAACTTAAGCATCTGTACGCCCGAAGTAAGTATAGTTACCTTATATTCTGGCTCAAGCGTAGTTTTCGCCAATTTGAGGTTGGTTACATTGTCATCTACTACAAGAATGTGTTTCATATGCAGAAGTTACCCCTTTATGTATTTCGATACGCGTGCAAGCAAGTCTTCTTTGGAATATGGCTTTACAATGTAATCCATAACGCCGTATTCACGGCCGAACCGCAGGCTGAATTCCACACTCTCCTTATCATCAAAAGCGGTTACAAAAACAACAGGTATGTCCTTACAAAAGGGCAATTTGCGTATTTCTGCCAGCGTTTCGTAGCCATTCATGCCGGGCATGTTGATATCTAATAAGATTAAATCGGTTGAATTTTTTGAAAGATATTTCAAGGCCTGCGGGCCTGACGTTACTTTTACTACCAAGTAGGTAGGGTCTAAGGCTTCGCGCGCCATGTCTAAATTTACTAAATTGTCGTCAACAACCAAAACTTTTTTACGCAATACCTTCACCGCCTTTGCAGCCATTATGTCAATTATTCTTTTCTATTATAGATTTAGATGTAATAAAATTCAAGTAAATTATTTCTAGTTATTCAATAATATAGTAAAATTTAAGGAATAATTTAGTCAAATTGTAAAAATGCTGGTACACCCCTTGTATACATGCCGTTTTAAGCAGGGCAAACTAGAAGATAGCTGCCTGGAGGCGCACTAACTTTTAGTATATGCATATGCACTAAGAGATGTGCATGCCGCTTGCAAAAGTTTTTGCCACTGCTATAATGAAACGGGGCTGGTCTTTCCCCTGCCCGGCTTACTGCATACCCCGGTAAGGAGCAAAACGCATGAAAAAATGCATCCTGGTGCCCGATTCCTTCAAAGGCACAATTTCCTCGGTAGAGGTGTGCAATATAATAAGCCAAGAGATACAACAGCTTTTCCCTGCCTGCGAGGTTGTGGCTATACCCGTTGCCGACGGCGGCGAAGGCACGGTAGACTGCTTTCTGCATGCTGTGCCGCAGGCCAGGCGGGTGGAAGCAGTGGTGTCTGGCCCTTACGGCGAGCAATGCCATAGCTTCTATGGCAGGTTTGACGACTGCGCCGTAATTGAAATGGCGGCAGCTGCCGGCCTACCCATGGTGCAGGGCCGCAAGAACCCCGCCAAAACCACCACCTATGGCGTGGGCCAGCTGATAGCCCATGCCCTGGCCGGCGGCGCCAAGCGTATTATACTGGGCCTGGGGGGTAGCTGCACCAACGACGGCGGCTGTGGCTGTGCAGCTGCCTTAGGCGTGCTTTTTTATAATGCACATGGCCAAACCTTTGTGCCCACTGGCGAAACTCTTGCCGATATTGCCCATATAGACACTGCCCCCGCCCGCCGCTTGCTCCAGGGTTGTAGCCTTACCGCTATGTGTGATATTACCAACCCTCTGCACGGGCCCAACGGCGCGGCCTATATTTATGCCCCCCAAAAGGGTGCCGACCCCGAGACGGTTGCCATGCTGGATACCCAGTTGCAGACGCTTGAGACAACGATTGCGTCCAGCCTGGGCCTGCAGGAAATAGGCCGGCAGCCGGGCGCGGGTGCGGCGGGTGGCTTTGGTGCAGGCGTGGTGGCCTTTTTGGGTGGCAGGCTGCAACCCGGCATTGAAACAGTGCTGGAGTTGCTAAGCTTTGACAATATAGCCGCCGGGGCCGACGCTATTTTCACTGGCGAAGGCAGGTTGGATGCCCAAAGCCTGGCCGGTAAGGTGGTAGTGGGGGTGGGCCGCCGCGGCAAGACACTGGGAATACCCGTATATGCCATTGTGGGCGATGTGGCCGAGGATGTTGCCGCAGTGTACCAACAGGGTGTTACAGCTGTTTTCAGCACCAACCGCAGAGCAGTGCCTATAGAAATAGCCAACACAACCAGCAAAGCAGACCTTGCCGCCGCAGCGCAGGATGTGTTGCGGCTTATAAAAAGCCTTACAAAACAGTAATATAGTTGATATATTTGACATATAGTATAGTTTGGTATTGTGTTTCAGGGCTGGCCTGTAAAAAAAGCCCCGAGCAAGGTAAGTTCTGAATGGAACTGGCCTTGCTCGGGGCTTTACCTGTAATATCACAATATTAGTTTACATATAGTATAAATTCGGAGCTTGCTAGGTATTCTCGTTGCTAATAGGTTTGCGGATAAATAGCCGCACCAAGGCCGATTTATTAAAGGGTATAAAGGGGAAGAGGTAGCACCTGCCGGTAATGGTTTTGGTGCTGTAGGCCAATACCAACACCAGCAGCATACCGCCCACAAACCCCCAAAGGTTAAAGAGCGCCGTAAGCACTAAAATAACCATACGCAGCAGCTTAAAGGCATACCCCAGCTCAAAGCTCGGCTGGGTAAAACCGGCAATGGCCACAAATGCCATATACAGCACCACTTCGGGCACAAACCAGCGGGCTTTTACGGCAAAATCGCCCAATATTAGTGCACCTACCACGCCAAAGGAGCTGCTCAGAACCGAAGGGGTATTCAGCGAGGCCAACTTAAGCATGTCTATCGCAAATTCCATAATAAGCAACTGCAGAATAATAGGAACAGAATTCATCTCGCTAATCTTAATAAAATCGAGCCAGGGGGGAATGAAGGCTGGGTTTTTTATGAGCAGATACCAAACCGGCGTAAGCAGAAGAGTAAGGTTAAAAATGATAACACGCACCAAACGAAGATAGGTGCCCACCAGCGGGGGAAAGTAAAATTCGTTGGTTTCCTGAGAATAATCGAAAAGGGCGGTGGGCAGTATCATGACGGCGGGGGTGTTGTCTATAACAATAGCAATTTTGCCCTCTAGAATATTTGAGGTTGCTACATCGGGCCGTTCGGTATAACGAATGCGGGGAAATGGGTTATACCACTGCTTTTGCAGCAGGCATTCGGCCAGGCTTTCCTGCCCCATATTCAGTGCATTGATCGTGATAGACTTAATTTTGTTCAGCAGGGAATCCAGCACTTTTTTATCCACAAGGCCTTCCATGTAGCATACCACTACATCGGTTTTTGAACGCTTACCCACAGTGAGAATTTGCATAGTAAGCTGTGGGTCGCGAATGCGCCGGCGAATAAGCGCAGTGTTGAAGATAAGCGTTTCTACAAAGCCGTCGCGGCTGCCACGCAGCACCTTGTCATCCTCCGGCTCGGCCACGCCGCGGGCGGGGTAGGTGCGTGCGTCTATAATAATTACCTTGGCAATGCCTTCTACCAACAGTGCAAGCGAACCCGAAAGCAGTGCAGTAATTATTTTTTCTTCATCGTCCTGCACGTCGGTTTCCACATAGGACACAATGGCGTCGGCAAAGCCCTGGGCGTCCAGGCCGGTGAGCTCTTGGGGCTTCACCAGCAACATATGTGCCATAATGCGTTCCATTACCTCGTCTTTTGCAAAGCCATCTACCAAAAACAATGTGGCCTGCCGCCCACCTATTCGCATGGGCTTAGCAACAATATCAAAACTGCGGTCCACCCCCAGCCGGCCACGCAGTGTGGCCAAAGCTTGGTCGTAATTCCCCGAAAGCAAACTATCACCTCCCCTGTAGTATTTGGGGAATTTACCTGTGTATACACAAAATTTGCCAGGCTTGGCCGGTTGTGCTACAATAACCACAGAAAAACCAAATGCGAAAGGAGAACAAACCATGCAGTTTAAGCCAAACCGCCAGCAGGCCATGGAGCTTTTGTTGGAATACAACCAGAACCAGGCGCTTATTCGCCATGCAATGGCCGTTGAAGGCGTAATGCGTCATTTTGCCGGCCTATACGGGCAAGACCCAGAGGAATGGGGTGTGGTGGGCTTGCTGCACGATATCGACTATGAACGCTACCCCGAACAGCACTGCACCAAGGCACGAGAAATTTTGCAAGAAAAGGGCGTATGTGAAGAATACATACATGCAGTGGTAAGCCATGGTTATGGCATTTGCTCAGAGGTAGAGCCAGCCAACGATATGGAACGTGTGCTCTTTACCATTGATGAGCTTACCGGGCTTATTAACGCCGCAGCCATTATGAGGCCTTCTAAAAGCGTAATGGATCTGGAATTAAAATCGGTAAAGAAAAAATATAAAGACCCCCGCTTTGCCGCAGGGGTAGACCGTTCTATTATAGAAAAAGGTGCCGCCCTGCTGGGTATGGAGCTGGACGAGATCGTTACCCAAGCCATTTTAGGTATGCGAGCCTGCGCAGAGGCAATAGGCCTTTAAGAACGCGAACACCCATAGCGGCACGAGCAGCTATGGGTGCTTTGTTTTATGTAGAGGTTAATCGGGGTCGTGCCAGCGAAAACGGTACCCGCCGCCCCAAACGGTTTCTATGTAGCTATCGTTGCCCAGCGCTCTAGCCAACTTTTTGCGCAAGTTTGAGATATGCACCTGCACAACTCGGAGGTCGCTGTTGGCAGGCAGCTGCCAGATATTGCTAAACAAAAATTCGGTTGAAAAGGTTTTGTTGGGTGTCGCCGAAAGGCAATGCAGCAGGGCCGATTCTTTAGAGGTAAGGTTGAGCGGCTTGTCGTCTACAAATGCGTCCCCCATGGTGTTAATGCTAAGCCTGCCAAAGTAACGTATAGGGTTTTTGGGAACACTGGCACGTATTCTGGCGTGGATGCGGCATTCCAGCTCTTTGGGCGAAAAAGGTTTGGTAACATAATCGTCTGCGCCAATGGTAAAGCCGCTTACCCGGTCATCTTCACTATCGAGACAGGATAAAAAAATTATAGGTGCGCTGGTGCGTTCTTTCATGCTTTGGCAAAGCAGCAGGCCGGAAATATCTGGCAGGCGAATATCCAGAACAACACAATGGGGAATAAAGCCTGTAAGTGCCTGAATGGCCTCGGTTCCGCTGGCGGCAGTGCGTATGGTATAGCCCTTGTGCCGTAAATATAATTCATTAATTTCCAGAATGGAAATATCGTCGTCTACAAGAAGAACATTAGGCATATACTTCCTTCCCCCCCTTGATTTTTACTGCGTTACCAATTATATCAAAAATATTCAAAAATCTTCAAGAAATTTGGATAAATTTTAAGATTTCTTAAATATTTCAAAGAAAACTTTAACATTAATTTAAAAAAAGACCGCAGCGAGCCATTGTGTCGCGGCGGTCCGTTAAAAATTCTGTCCATAAAATGTTATGAGGGATAAACACCAAATTCGCGTACGGCCTTCAGCATGGCC
>CAYYOY010000108.1:0-6474 GCA_964473265.1 uncultured Oscillospiraceae bacterium | reverse complement strand
TGCTATACATCGCGTGGGATTTTGCAGGCGTTTTCTATTCCCCAGTGCCGCAGCTGGCACTGGCAAAATATCCCGCCGTGGCAGCGGGTGTTGTTCTGGCCGCCGGCATGCTCACCAGCTTAAAAACACACCAGCGCATGGATATTGCCATAGGCGCGGTGGCTGCCGGAGGTAGCTTTGCCGCTATTTTTTGCCTTTTAAACTATGCGTTTTTGCATATTTGGCCTTCCTACTCTGCCCTGCGGCTCACCCTGCGGCGCGATTATAACGTTTTTGCCACGGTACTCTTCCTGGGCTTTGTGGCAGGCGGATATTTAATCTGTGCTTCGTCGCTGGTAACCCCAGCCAAGGCCGCCGCCTTTTTTGGGCTTAGCTGGCTCAACATTACAGTGCTGCTGCTTTCTGGCTCGCGCCGCTTTTTACTGCTGCTGTTGCCCGCCCTGCTGGTGCTCTGCATCATTTGGCTAATACGCAGCCGGCGGGCCGGGCAGTGGCCGGTGGCCACCGGCCTGGTGGTGCTGGCAACCGTGGGGTTAATTGCGGTTTCGGTGGGGCTTTCCACCTGGGGTATGCGCAATTATATGACCAATGTGTACCAAACCCATGGCGAAAGCGGCGCGGGCGGTAAAATTACCGCCGAAACGGCCCCGGAACAGCGCTACCAAACCATTACCGATGCCTCACTTTTCAGCAAGCGCTCTATTATCTGGCGGGTGGCCCTGCAAGAGCTGGCAAGCTACAATGCCAAGCAGCTTGCCATTGGCCGGGGTAGCAGCTATGATATCTACCTTTACGAAATTTCAGACGACCCCGAGCTGCAGCAGGCCTATGGAGAGAACCAACGTGCCGGCCTGCTTTCAGCCCACAATATGCTACTGGCCGATTTCCTCAATGGCGGGGCTATCCGGCTGGCGCTGGGGCTTTTTGTATGTGTTTCTTTGGGGCTACTGCTGTGGGTAGTGCTGCTGCACCAGCCACTTAGTGGCATGTTCTACGCCTTTATGGTGGCCACTGTGCTGCTGGGCAGCATGATTTCCAACCGCTACGGCCTGGTGTACGACCGCTATTTTTGGATCGCCTCAGCGCTTCTGCTGGCCGAACGCACCAGTATCCACCACTGCACCACACGATTGGAGGGACGCTAACCCATGCAAAGGCAAGTTTGCATTTTAACATCCGTGCACCCGCAGGATGATGTTCGCATTTACCACCGGCAGGCCAAAAGCCTGGCACAAGCTGGGTGGCAGGTTACGCTGCTTAACAGCCGGGCCACCGGGCAGGGGGAAGAGGGCATCCTCTTTGGCAAGGTACCCCTGCCGGCAGGCCGCCTGGGCAGAATGCTATTGGCCTCACCCAAGTTTTTTTTAGCAGCACTTGCCAACGGAGCCCCCATCTGCCACCTGCACGACCCCGAGCTGCTGCCCGCCGGCCTGGCACTGGCAGCCTGTGGCCGCAGTGTGCTCTACGACGCACACGAAAACCTACCCCTGCAGCTTATGAACAAGCCCTGGCTTGCACCCGTGCTGCGTGATAAGCTGGCCGCACTGGCAGACCTTGCCGAACGCACCATGGCTTCCTGCCTGGCGGGTTGCATTGCCGCCACGCCAGATATTGCCCGCCGCTTGCCCAAGGCTATTACGGTATGCAACTACCCCGACCCAGAGGAATTCCCTTTTCCCGGTAAAGGCCCGCGCCAGCCCACTGCCGTATATGTAGGGGCTATTAGCCACCAGCGGGGCATTATGAGCATGCTGGATGCCGCCGCACTGGGCGGCTGGAGGCTGCAGCTGGCCGGGGAATTTGAAACCCCCCAGCTGGCACGCTTTTGCAGCCAGCACCCGGCCTGGCAGCAAACTGAATATCTGGGCCGTCTGGGCCGGGAAGAAGTGGGCGGTCTGCTCACCCAGGCCACCTGTGGCCTGCTGCTGCTTGCACCCACCCCCAGCTATGTGCGGTCGTTACCCATTAAGCTGTTTGAATACATGCTGGCCGGCCTGCCGGTAGTGGCTACCAATATTCCTCTCTGGCGCAGCCTGTTGGGCGATTGTGGCCTATTCGTTTCGCCCCACCGCCCGGCCGAGGCAAGCGAAGCTGTGCGGTGGCTGCTGGAACACCCCGATGAAGCCCGTGCCATGGGCGAGGCCGGCCACCGCCGTGCACTAGAACACTTTAATTACGCCGGGCAACGCAAAAAGCTGCTGGCCTTTTACGAAGCCATATACCAGGCCAGGCACACCACCCCTTGCGGCCTGCTGCAGCGTATGCATAAGCCGGCCTTTTTAGGCAACCTGCTAAAGCCGCAGCAAGGGTAAGCACGCCGGCACGGCGTTGCAATATTTTGCCCAACAAGGAGCACCCGTCATGAACATTCTGCTCATAAACCACTACGCCGGCTCGCCCGAGCTGGGCATGGAATACCGGCCCTACTATATGGCCAAGCAGTGGGTGTTGGCAGGCCACAAGGTTACCATTGTGGCGGCCGACCGCAGCCACCTGCGTCTAAAAAACCCTAAACCCCAGGAAAACCTGGAATGCCAGGAGATAGACGGCATTACCTACATGTGGGTAAAAACCCCCACCTACAATCGCGATCTTAGCGGCCGTGGGCGCAATGTGGCCAGCTTTCTATACAAAGTTAATTTTAACCGCTCGGCTATTATTGAAAAAGCGCAGCCCAATGTAGTAATAGCCTCCTCCACCTATCCCTTTGATATTTACCCCGCCCTAAAAATTGCCCAGGCCGCTAAGGCCCGGCTGGTGTGGGAAGTGCATGACCTCTGGCCGCTTACCCAAACCTCGCTGTACGATTACAGCCGCCGCAGCCCGGTGGTGCTGGCCATCGAGCGTGCCCAGCGCAAGGCACTGGCCTGTGCCGACCATGTGGTTTCCATCATTCCCCGGGGCGACGCATACCTTGAGCAATACGGCCTTAAACCCGAAAAATACACCCACATTCCCAATGGCGTTATGCCAGACCAAGAGCTCAAAACACCACCCGAAGCCGCCATGCGCCTGGTGGAAGCCTCGCAGGAACAAAAACGCTTTGTGGTTATGTATTGCGGCAGCCTGGGGCATTCCAATGCCATGGAAGAATTTATACTGGCGGCCCCCTTGGTAAAAGATTTTGCCGATTTCTACCTGGTGGGCAACGGCACTTTCAAGATTCGTCTAAAAAAAATGGTGAAAGAACAGCAACTGGAAAATGTATTTTTTATAGATGCCATGCCGCCCGAGGAAGTGCGCGCCCTCATGCGCCTGGCCGATTGCCTCTACCTAGGTGCCAAGGAAAGCCCGCTGTATGAATATGGCATTGGCATGAACAAACTTTACGACTACATGCTGGCCGGTAAGCCCATTTTGCTGGCCCTGCAATGCGGGGCCGACCCGGTGCAGCAGGCCGGGTGCGGCATTTCGCTTGGCGGTAGCAGCAGCCAGAAAATAGCCGATGGCGTGCGGGAAATGTCGCTGCTTAGCCCTGCCGAACGCGAGCGCATGGGCCGTAGCGGCATCGACCATGTGCTGCGCAACCACAGCTACCCCCAACTTGCCAAACAGTTTCTCGAGGTGCTGGGTGCAGGGGTGAATTCATGAGCCTGCCGCCCTTTTCCAGCTTGCCGCCCTCTATGCACAACGCCACCGTGGCGGCCTACTACCGCCGCCTACAGCGCCGCAGGGGCCAGTTGGCGGCGAAACGCACCCTCGACCTTGCTGTTTCGTTGCCGCTGCTGGCCCTTTCGCTGCCGCTAATGGGCGGTATTGCGCTGGCCGTTTCGCTAGAAAGCCCGGGCGGGCCGGTGTTTCGTCAACGGCGTGTTACGCAGGGGGGCAAAATTTTTACTATTTATAAATTTCGCACCATGCGGGCGGGCAGCGGGCATTCGCACCGGCTTACCGGCCAAGTTACTCGGGTGGGGGAATTTCTGCGTACCACCCGTCTGGACGAGCTGCCCCAACTGGTGAATATTTTGCGGGGGGAAATGTCGCTGGTAGGGCCGCGGCCCGAGGTGGAAAGCTTTGTAAAGCATTACACCCCCGAAATGCTGGCTACCCTGCTGCTGCCGGCCGGGGTAACCTCGCGCGCTTCCATTGTCTTTCGCAACGAGGCTGCCATGCTGCCGGCACGCAACCGCCAAACCTTTTACATTCGACACATTTTACCTGCCAAAATGCGTTATAATCTGGATTATCTGGAAAATTTTAGCATTCTAGAGGACATCGGGCTGCTTGCAGATACCTGCTTGTCCGCCATGGGGAGGTAACACAATGGAATTTTCGGGGCTGAAGGCGCAGTACAACTGCATGAGCGAGGAGATGAAGCAGGCTGTCTGCCAGGTGTTAGAGGACGGCCAGTACATTCTGGGGCCGCAGGTGAAGCGCCTGGAAGAGCGTCTGTGCGAATATACCGGCCGCAAATATTGCCTGGGCGTTTCCAGCGGCACCGACGCACTGCTGCTTGCTCTTCTTAGCGAGGGCATTGGCCCGGGGGATTGTGTTTTTACGACGGCATTTTCTTTTTTTGCCACCGCCGAGGTTATTGCGCTGGCCGGGGCCCAGCCGGTTTTTGTAGACATTAACCCACTTACCTACAATATCGACCCCTACTGCCTAAGCCACGCCATTAAGCGGGTGGATAGAGAAGGCCTGCTGCGCCCCCGCGCGGTAATTGCGGTGGATATTTTTGGCCTGCCGGCCGACTATGAAAAAATAGAGGAAATTTGTGCCGCCGCCGGCCTTGTGCTTATTGAGGATGCTGCGCAATCTTTCGGCGCGTCTATTGGTTCGCGCAAATGTTGTTCCTTTGGCAGCTATGCGGCAACCTCGTTTTTTCCCTCCAAGCCGCTGGGCTGCTACGGGGACGGTGGGGCAGTTTTCTGCGACGACGCCACCCTCTACGAACGTCTGTGCAGTCTGCGGGTGCACGGCCAGGGGCAACATAAATATCATAACCTGCGGGTGGGGCTCAACGCCCGCCTGGACGAAATGCAGGCGGCTATTTTGAACATAAAGCTAGACCATTTTGCCCACGAGCTCACGCTGCGCCGCCAGGTGGCCGAAGCCTATTCCAAGCGGCTTTCGGGGTACTTTAAGCTGCCGGCCGTGCCCACCGGCTTGACTTGTGCCTTCGCACAATATACAATAGCAGGTAGGGATACCCCACAGCGCGATTATTTAAAGGCGGGCTTGGAGCAGGCCGGCATACCCTGCCATGTTTACTACCCCGTGCCGCTGCACATGCAGCCGGCCTTCCAGGGGCTTACCTACCACGCCATGCCCAACGCGCTGGAAGCCTCGGGACGGGTGCTTTCGCTGCCCATGCACCCCTACCTTACCATCGAAGAGCAGGACGCCGTATGCACCCAGTTGCTACGCCTGCTGGATGAGGAAAAACGCCCGGAATAGCGGGGAAACCCCAAAGGAGCGTGGCACACTGGTTTTAGCAATTGATATTGGCAACACCAATATGGAATTTGGTATCTTCCGCGGGGGCAAGCTGGAGGGTTCTTTCCGGCTGGGCACCAACCGCGAGGCAACCTCGGACGAAATGGGGCTGCTCATCAGCCAGTATTTTCTTATTCACAACATCCAGCGCGGCGACGTGCAGGATGTTGTAATTTCGTCTGTGGTACCGCAGATGATGTATTCCATCCAAAATGCCATTAAAAAGTATATTGGCCGCCGCCCGTTGGTGGTGGGGGCCAACCTGCCGGTGCCCATAGAAAACCGCTACGGCAGCCCAAGCGAGGTGGGGGCCGACCGCCTGGTGAACGCCCTGGCCGGCTTTACTAAGTATGGTGGCCCGCTGGTGGTGGTAGATTTCGGCACCGCCACCACCTTCGACGCCATAGACGCCTCCGGCGCCTATCTGGGCGGGGCTATTTACCCCGGCATACGCATTTCCATGGACGCACTCTTTCAAAAAACCGCCAAACTGCCCCGGGTAGAGCTTGTAAACCCCGGCAGTGTCATAGGCAAAAGCACCGTTTCCAGCATGCAGGCCGGCGCAGTATATGGCTATGTAGGCGCGGTGCGGGGCATTGTGCAGGCCATGCAGGAACAGCTGGGGGAGAACACCCGCATAATAGCCACCGGCGGCTTTTCGCAGCTGCTGGGCAACGAGGCCGGCATTTTCTACAAGATAGACCGTTCGCTTACGCTGGACGGCCTGATGATGATTTACGAGGAATATAAAAGGGGGAAGCGCCAATGAACAACCGCGAACGTGTAATAACCGCTTTATCGCATAAAACGCCCGACCGCATACCCTTAGATTTTTGGGTGGTTCCCGAGGTGGAACAAAAGCTGATAGCCCAGTATGGCAGTAAGGAAGAAGTGCTGCAGCACTTTGGTATAGATATTCGCAGCGTTTCGCCCGATTATATTGGCCCGCCGCTGCGCCGCATGGAAGATGGCACCTGGTACGATGTGCTGGGCTGCCACCGTAAGCGTGTGAGCAATGGCTACTGTACATATGAA
>CAYYOY010000107.1:0-6585 GCA_964473265.1 uncultured Oscillospiraceae bacterium | reverse complement strand
CACGCGAAAGACTACGGCAACGATGTTGTTATTATAGATACCGCCGGCCGCCTGCACATTGATGAAACACTTATGGATGAGCTTAAAGCCATCCGTGCAGCCGTGCAACCCCAGGAAATTTTGCTGGTGGTAGATGCCATGACCGGCCAAGACGCCGTAAACGTTGCTTCCAGTTTTAACGAGGCACTGGGTATTGACGGTGTTATTCTAACCAAGCTGGACGGCGATACCCGTGGCGGCGCAGCGCTTTCTGTGCGTGCTGTTACCGGCAAGCCTATTAAGTTCGCCGGCATGGGTGAAAAACTGGAAGATTTAGAGCCCTTCTTCCCTGAACGCATGGCCGGGCGCATTTTAGGCATGGGCGATGTGCTTTCGCTCATAGACAAGGCGCAGGAAACCATAGACGAAAAGCAAGCCCTGCAAATGGCCGAAAAACTGCGCTCTAACAAGATGGATTTTAACGACCTGCTTAGCCAAATGCAGCAGCTGAAAAAAATGGGGCCGCTGGGCTCGGTGCTGCGTATGCTGCCGGGTGCGGCCAAGGTGAAGGACGAAGAAGCCGCCGAAGGCGAACGCCAGCTTACCCGCACCGAGGCTATTATCCTTTCCATGACCAAAGAAGAGCGCGAAAAGCCCGGGCTTATTTCGCCTTCGCGCAAGCGGCGCATTGCCGCCGGCAGCGGCACTCGGGTGGAAGACGTGAACCGGCTTATTAAACAGCTGGAGCAGATGCAAAAGCTCTTTAAGCAAATGGGCAAGGGCGGCAAACGGCGCATGCCCTTCGGTGCACCGCCCGGCATGCCATTTTAACTTACTTTCTGGCGGCTTGCCGCAGAAGATACACAGCTCCCGGCCTTTTGCCGGGCAATGCAAGGAGGTGACAGACCATGGCTGTGAAAATTAGACTTCGCCGCATGGGCGCAAAGAAGGCTCCCTTCTATCGCGTAGTGGTGGCAGATTCTCGCTACCCCCGTGACGGCCGCTTTATTGAGGAAGTAGGCTACTACGACCCCACCAAGAACCCCTCGGTGGTACAGATAGACGCCGACAAGACCAAACAGTGGCTTGCTAACGGCGCACAACCCACCGATACCGTGAAAGCTCTGCTGAAAAAGCAAGGAATTCTCTAAGGAGGCGTGGCGCTTGGAAAAGCTGATTGTGGCCATTGCCCGCGGCCTTGTTGAAAACAAAGAGGCCGTTACGGTAACCGCCGATTCACCCGATGCCGAGGGCACGGTGGTGTACCATCTGCATGTGGACGAAACCGACATGGGTCGGGTAATCGGCAAGCAAGGCAGAATTGCCAAGGCTATTCGAACCCTGGTGCGGGCTGCTTCGGCGCGTTCCGGCGGCAAGGTAGCAGTGGAAATAGACTAGGTGTATTGCTTTAATACTCTTGGTTGCTCAACAAAAAAGCTTACCCAGTCTGCCGTGCTTCGGCAGGCTGGGTCTGTGTGTATTTACAGGTGTGTGTATGAAGAAGGAATTTTTAGAATGCGGCCGGGTGGTTTCCACCCATGGCGTGCGGGGCGAGCTCAACCTGCAGCCCTGGTGCGACGCACAAGAGCTGGCCGAGCATATCCGTACCTTTTATTTAGACGAGGGCGCGGTAGCTCACCAGGCCACCTCGGTGCGCTCGCATAAAAGCATGCTTATCCTCAAACTGGTGGGCATTGAAACCATTGAGCAGGCCAATACCCTGCGTGGGCGGGTGCTGTGGCTGCGCCGGCAGGATCTCCCCTTGGCCGAGGGGGAATATTTTATTCAGGACCTTCTGGGCCTGGAGGTGCGCGATGCCGACGACGGCCACCTCTATGGCGAGCTTTGCGATGTTACCCATACAGGTGCCAACGATGTTTATCACATCCGCTTTGCCGACGGCAGCCTACACCTCATTCCTGCCATTCGCCAGGTGGTGATAGAGACCGATATTGACGCCGGCGTAATGAAAATACGGCCGCTGGAGGGCTTATTCGATGCGGATTGACATTGCCACCTTGTTTGTGGATATGTGTGAAACCGTGCTGAGCGAAAGCATTATTGGCCGCGCCCGTCGGGCCGGCAAACTCGTGCTGGAATGCCACAACATCCGCGATTTTTCAGACGATAAGCACCGCCGGGTGGACGATACCCCCTATGGTGGCGGCAAGGGCATGCTCATGGAGGCCGAACCCATCTATCGTTGTTACGAGCATGTTTGCGCGCAGGCCGCCGACAAACCGCATGTTATTTATCTTTCGCCTCAGGGCAAGGTGCTCACCCAGCAGCGGGCCAAGGAACTGGCAAGTATGCCCCACCTGCTGCTGCTTTGTGGCCATTACGAAGGGGTAGACCAACGCCTGCTGGACGAAATTGTAGATGAAGAAATTTCAATTGGCGATTATGTACTTACAGGCGGCGAGCTGGCCGCACTGGTACTGGTAGATTGCGTAGGCCGCCTGTGCGAGGGCGTGTTGGCCGGTGAAGAATGCTTCACCCGAGAAAGCCTGTGGGAAGGCCTGCTGGAATATCCACAATATACCCGCCCGCCCGTTTGGCGGGGCCGTGCTGTGCCCGAGGTACTGCAAAACGGTCACCATGCCAAAATAGAAACATGGCGACGCGAACGCGCACTGCAAGCCACGCTGCACAAACGGCCCGATCTGCTGGTCCAAGCCCCCTTAACGCCTGCCGACCGACAGTTGTTGGCACAGCTGCGTGAAGAACAAACCACACAACCGGCGACAAATGACGAATAACCACTACCTGCCCCACGCCACAGTTTACACATTCACTTACCATTGCAAACTGGGTAGCGGGGCTTGTGCTCCTAGTACGTTACCTACAACCATAAAGGTACCCCCCAAGCAAAATTCCCTACGGAATTTTGCTTGGGGGGTACCTTTTGTTTCTCCATGGCTTCTAGTTTAGGCTAAAAAGCAAACAGGCCGCCCGCGCCGGGTGGCCTGTATCTGCGTTGTTCTTGCTTTGCTACCCTGCCCTACCGGCTAAGTAGCCAAATAACCTCCGATTCATGCCTGCTTGGCCGGCCCATCAGCTCGCACACGGCTTCCTCAGGTTTTTTGCCATTGTAAAGCACCTGATAAGCGGCGTTTAAAATTGGCATTTCTACCCCAACCTTTTGGCTGAGCAGGTAGGCACTTTTGGTGGTGGTGTAGCCTTCTACTGTCATGCCCACCTCGGCAATGGCCTGCTCGGCGGTGTGGCCTTGGCCCACCAAAATGCCGGCGCGCCGGTTGCGCGAATGCATGGAGGTACAGGTTACTATTAAATCTCCTATACCGGAAAGACCGGCGAAGGTTTCGGTTTTCGCCCCCAGCGCCACGCCCAGGCGGGCAATTTCGGTTATGCCGCGGGTCATAAGGGCGGCCTTTGCATTGTCGCCCAGGCCCAGGCCGTCGCAAATGCCGGCTGCCAAGGCAATTACATTTTTCAGTGCGCCGCCCAGCTCTACGCCCATTACATCGTCATTTACGTAAATGCGCAAAGTGGGTGTGGCGAGTTGTTCCTGCACCTGTTCGGCAGCGCTACGCTGGCGGCTGGCGGCCACCACCGTGGTGGGCACGCCACGGGCAATTTCTTCGGCATGGCTGGGGCCCGAAACAATTACGCAGGCATTTTGCCGCAATTCTTCTTCCATTACTTCCGAAAGGGGCTTTAAGGTTTCGGGCTCAAAGCCCTTGGCAACACAGGCTGCCACCGCCTGCCGGGGCAGGTGGGGCGCAGCGGCCTTGCAGGCCGAACGCACGGCAAACGAGGGTGTGGCCACAATTAACACCTCGGCAAACGCCGCGCAGGCAATATCGGCGGTAACTTCTACGCTGGCAGGCAGGGTAATGCCCGGCAACAGGCGGGCGTTCTGGCGTGTGGTAGATACCCGCTCTACCTCCTCGGTAAAGGGCGACCACAGCCAAACGGCGTGGCCCTGCTTGGCACAGGTGTAGGCCAGCGAACAGCCGAAGCCGCCGGCTCCTAAAATTACAATGTGCGCCATACGGGGCTCCTTTCAAAGGTGGAATTAAAAAACATTACTTCGCCTCATTATCGCCGGAAGGCGGGGTTTTCTTGCTGCCAAAGCGATGCTCGGTGCCGGCCCGCAGGCGCTTTATGTTTTCGCGGTGCATGTAAATAATTAAGATAGAAATAGGCACCGCAAAAAGTGCGTCGTATAGTGCCGGTTTGTTTTGCAGAGCGAGCACACCGTAAGTAACAAAGGGGTATAGCACCGCCCCAATAATAGAAATAAGCGATACGATTTTTACTATAAACAGCACCGGCAAGAGCGGCAGCAGCAGGGCCAACAACACATAGGGGTTTAACATTAGTATAACCCCGCAACTGGTAAGAACACCCTTGCCGCCTTTAAACCCAAAGTACAGCGGGAAAAGATGCCCCAAAATGGCAAACAGGCCGGCAATATAGCCGCCGTCGGCCCCCGTTACGCCCATAAGCGAAAAGATATACCGGCCCACCAGTACACCCGCCACACCTTTAAGGAAATCTCCCAACAGTACGGCTATAGCCGCACCCTTGCCAAAGGTGCGTAAGATATTGGTCATGCCGGCGTTGCCGCTGCCAAACTGGCGAATATCCTTGCCGAACATCCACCGGCTTACCAATATGGCAAAGCTTAGGCTGCCCAGCAAATAGCCCACAAGCGCGCATGCCGCGGCTGCCGGTAAAAAGTTGGCTCCTAACATGCTAGTACCCTCCCCGCACGGCAAAATTTATAATTTGCCTGTGCAGACATTATCTTAACAAAAATGTATTCAAATAACAATATATTTATTAGAAAAACAAAAAAGCAGCCGATACTATCGACTGCCCCTTGCTGGCCCATTTAATTAAACAGCCCGTGTTACCTTACCAGAACGTAGGCAACGGGTGCAGGCATACAGGTGCCGGGGGCTGCCGCCAACTATTGCCTTAACGCGACGTACATTGGGCTTCCAGGTTCTATTCGAACGTCTGTGTGAGTGAGATACTCGTATACCAAAGGTAACGCCCTTACCGCAAATCTCGCATTTTGCCATCTATCTGCACCTCCTTGGTTTTTGTCTTAACGAAACAAGGTTTAGTTTACCAGAAATCCGCCATAAAAGCAAGTGTTTTCTAAAATATTGCACCCATCGCGTTTGTGCGGGCCGGTAATTCACACCACTTTTTTATCTATTCATAACGGGCAGGCTTTTCTTGGCCTTTCAGCACCCGCAGTGCTCCGCTCATTAGGGCAAGCATTTCATCCTCGCCCGGGAACACGTGTACCGGGGCCAAACGGTCTACCCGTTGTTTTACCGCACCGGTAAAACGCGAAGAATAGGCCAGCCCACCGGTGAGAATAATCGCATCCACCCTGCCCTCTAGCACAGCTGTCATTGCCCCGATCTCCTTTGAAACCTGGTAGGCCATGGAATCGAGCACAAGGGCAGCGAATTCGTCACCGGCGTTCATCATGCGTTCTACGGTTTTCATATCATTGGTGCCAAGATAGGCCTGTACACCACCGTTTTTAATCACCTTATCGAGCATTTCGCGCTCGGTAAATTCGCCCGAAAAGCACATTTTTATCAGCGGCACGGCGGGAATGCTGCCGGTGCGCTCGGGGGTAAAGGCACCTTCGCCCGAAAGAGCATCGTTCACATCAATAACCCGGCCGTAGCGGTGCGCGCCAATGGTAATGCCGCCACCCAGGTGTGCCACCACAAAGCGGCAGTTCTCGTAGGGCTTGCCCAGCTGGGCCGCCAGCCGGCGGGCAATTGCCTTTTGGTTAAGGGCATGGAATACGCTGGAACGCTCTACCCCCGGCATACCGGTAAGCTTGGCATGGCGGTCCATTTCATCCACTACAATAGGGTCTACCACATAGGCGGGAATGCCGTATTGCTTGGCAAGCTCGTTGGCAATAATAGCCCCCAACGCCGAGGCATGCACCGAAGCGGCCGCAGTGTGCAGGTCGGCCAGCATGGCATCGTTCACCAGGTAGGTGCCGCTTTCAATAGGCTTTAGCAGGCCGCCGCGTCCGGCAATGGCATCCAGCGTTTCCAGTTGTACGCCGGCCTGGGCCAACGCCTGGGTAATGCAGTCTTTGCGGTAGCTTTTTTGCTCTAAAATAGTGCCGCAGGCGGCAAGGGCAGCTTTATCGTGCCGTATGGTATGGGTAAGCATGGGGGTTTCGTTATCGTAAAGGGCAAACTTGGTAGAGGTGGAACCGGGGTTGATGGTGAGAATGCGGAAAGCCTCCTTGGCTTTGGCGGGAATTTGGGCAATGGATGGCTGTACGCCGCTTTCGGGCGCCACCGGCTTCACCTGTTTTACACGGCTTTGGCCATTCATGGTTACGCTCACCACGCAATCGATACCCAGCATGCGTTCCACCACCAGGGCAAGCTTGGTATGCACGCCCTCTATGTCAATTTCCATTTGCGAAACGCTGCCGTCACTGGTTTCGTCCACCAGCAGCCGCTTAATATTCCAGCCCTCGTTGCGTATCTGGCCCACAACACGCCCCAGCACTCCGGGGATGTTCTGCACCAAAAGCTCTACCTTTTGCGTTTGTTTTTCCATACGTTATTCCTCTCGTTCTGC
>CAYYOY010000106.1:0-6589 GCA_964473265.1 uncultured Oscillospiraceae bacterium | reverse complement strand
GCTGGAGGCTATGCTGCCATATTTTCAGGAAGAATACGGCAACCCTTCGAGCATCTACGCCAAGGGGCGGCAGGCTGCCCGCGCCATTGCGCAGGCCCGCGCCGATATTGCCGCGGCGCTGGGTGCCCAACCTGAAGAAATTTTCTTTACAGCCAGCGGCACCGAAGCCGACAACTGGGCCCTAAAGGGCATGGCTGAGAGCATGGCAGCCAAAGGCAAGCGGCATATTATTACCACTGCGTTTGAGCACCACGCCGTGCTGCACACCTGCCAAAAACTAGAGAAGCAAGGCTTTACTGTTACCTACCTGCCGGTGTATGAAGACGGCCTGGTGCGTGTGCAGGACGTACAGGCCGCCATTACCCCCGAAACCGGGCTGGTGAGCATTGTATATGCCAACAACGAAATTGGCAACATACAGCCCATTACCGAAATTGGCGCTGTCTGCCGGGCGGCGGGGGTTTTCTTCCACACCGATGCTGTACAGGCGCTGGGCAACGTACCGATAAACGTAGTAGAGCAAAATATAGACCTTCTGGCCTTTTCAGGCCATAAAATTCATGCCCCCAAGGGCATTGGCGCTTTGTATGTACGCAAGGGCGTGCCGCTGCGCAACCTGCTGGAAGGCGGTGGCCAGGAAAACGGCCGCCGGGCCGGCACCGAAAACACCCCTTACATTGTGGGGTTGGCCAAGGCTGTAACGCTCGCCACCCAAAATATAGAGCAGCGCCGGGCGCATTTGCTGCAGCTGCGCGAAAAGCTGGTAGATACCCTACTGCAGTTGCCCCACACCCGCCTGAACGGCCACCGCACCCAGCGTTTGGCCGGCAACGCCAATTTTTCTTTCGAGGGCATAGAGGGCGAGGGCCTGCTGCTGTTTTTGGATATGGCCGGTGTGGCGGCTTCTTCCGGCTCTGCCTGCACCTCCGGCTCGCTAGACCCCAGCCATGTGCTGCTAAGCCTGGGGCTTACGCACGAGGTGGCACACGGTTCGCTGCGAATTTCTCTGGGTGACGAAAACACCATGGAGGATGTAGACCATATTCTGGAGGTTTTGCCGCCCATTGTGGAACGGCTGCGCAGCATGTCGCCCCTATGGGAACGCATGATGCAGCAAGAAGCCGCCAGCTAGTTTTGTACACAGCCCTGCGGGGAAGTTGTATACCAAGAAAGGATTGTTGAACGTGCTGTATTCCGACAAGGTGTTGGAGCATTTTTCCAACCCGCGCAATGTGGGTGAAATTGAAAACGCCGATGCCGTAGGCGAGGTGGGTAACGCCAAATGCGGCGACATTATGCGCATGTACTTGAAGATTGAAGACGGCGTAATAACCGACGCAAAATTCAAAACCTTTGGCTGCGGAGCCGCCATTGCCACCAGCTCTATCGCAACCGAAATGATAAAGGGCAAAAGCATTCCTGAAGCACTTACCCTTACCAATGCAGCCGTAGTGCAGGCGTTGGAAGGCCTGCCGCCCGCCAAGCTGCACTGCTCGGTGCTGGCCGAACAGGCTGTAAAAACCGCCATTGCCGATTATTACAAACGCCTGGGTATCGACCCTGGGTATATGATAGAAATGCCTGCTGCCGAGCATTAAGCACCGCAAAAGGCACACTTCATAGGCAAGCAATGAAGACCACCTAAGCCGGATGGCTTGGGTGGCCTTTTCGCTTTTTGAATATTGGGCACCAAAACGGCTTATTTGCTTCACTCCGCTATGCCGAACGCAAAACAGCGTGCAGAAAACGCATTACCGTTTGCTGCACGCTGTTTTAACCCAACCCATGGCTATTTGGTTTTTCGTGCGGGTTGTTTATCAAATTCGGGGTTAAAGGCGTAGAAGTTTTTAGAATCGAGCTTTTCTTGTGCCAGGCGCAGCGCCTCGCCAAAGCGTTGGAAGTGGACAATTTCGCGTTCCCGCAGGAACTTAATGGGGTCGCGCACGTCGGGGTCGTCTGCCAGGCGCAGAATATTGTCGTAGGTGGTGCGGGCCTTTTGCTCGGCGGCCAGGTCTTCCATAAGGTCGGTAATGACATCTCCCTTCGAGGCAAACACCGTGGCGGAAAATGGCATGCCCGAAGCAGCCACAGGGTAAAGCGCCGTGGTGTGGTCTACAAAGTAGGTGTCGAAGCCGCTCTTTTTAATTTGGTCCATGGTAAGCTCGCGGGTAAGCTGGTGTACAATGGCACTCACCATTTCCATATGCGCAAGCTCTTCGGTGCCTACCGAGGTGCCAAAATTGCCACGCAAGCCCTGCCCTACTCGTCGCACACGGTAAACCGCCAGTGTTGGGGCAATAGGCACAGCCGCACGGTAAGGGCATCCTTTTGCTCTACTGCAATTGTATCTAGGATATACCGGTAAAAGGTGTCGTCCCACTGCTCGCCGCAGGCAAGCGCGCGGATACTTTCTGCCGCTTGCTCTAGCTGCATGCTCGGCGTACAGCCCAATGCATGCTCTGCCTCTGCCAGTTGCTTTTGCAGAGCTTGTAGCTCCCCTGCGTGCTTTGCCGCCATGCGCTGGAAATCTTCTTTGCCAATTTCACGGTTGAGGTATAGCTCCAACAGCAGCTGGCGTTTTTCCTCCAGCAGCCGCAGCCCTTCACGCATCCTAACCGGGCTTTGCTCTTTGGGCTGCATTTGCAGCACCTTGGCAACCAGCTTGCTTAGGCTTTGAAGGGCGGCCTGCTTTTCCAGCCCCAGGCTTTTTACCGCCTGTTGCAGCACCAAGCGCAAGTCGTCTTCCCGAATGCTACGGCCATTGCAGCCCAACACATTGCCCGCGGTATCTGTTTTTTTCCCCCCATGCATGGCGGCCTGGTAACACCGCCATGCTTTATAGAGGCTACCATCTTGCCGCTTTTTGCTGCGGGGTACATACGAACAGCCGCAAAGCCCGCACTTTACCTTGCCGGAAAAACAGTAGCGGTTGGAATGTTTGGCCCGTTGCTGCTTTGTGGGGGCGCGGCGCGCCAGCTTTTGCCCGGCCTGCTCAAAAAGTTGCCTACTAACAATGGGGGGATGATGGTTGCGCAGCACCACCCGCTCTTCCGCACCATGGTTGGGCTTTTTCTCGTGGTTTAGGTAGTTGGGGGTGTAGGTTTTTTTCTGGATGAGGTCTCCACAATATTTTTCGTTGCGCAACACCCGCAAAACAGCGGTGCTTGACCACTGCTTCATATATTTCGCCGTGGCAATGCCTGCTTCGCGCAGTTCGTGCGCAATGGTGTGTGCGCCTTTATCTTCATGTACAAACTTATGGAAAATAAGGCGCACCACCCGCGCCCCCGCCTCGTTGATATACAATTTACCGCCGCGCACATCGTAGCCCAGCAGGTCGCGCCCAAACACCACCCCCTGTTCCATACGGCGCTTTTGGCCCCACTTCACCCTGTCGGAGGTTTTGCGGCTTTCTTCCTGCGCAATGGAAGATAATATGGTAAGGCGTAGCTCGGCGTCGGCATCCAGCGTGTTGATATTATCGTTCATAAAAATAACACCAATACCCAGCTCTTTGAGCCTACGGGTGTAGAGAATGCTATCCAGCGTGTTGCGGGCAAAGCGGCTAATTTCCTTAGTGAGAATAAGGTCGAACCGGTGGGCCTGGGCATCGGCCAGCATGCGGTTAAATGCGGTGCGCTTTTTGGTAGAGGTACCGGTTATGCCTTCGTCCACATATAGCGCCGCCAGCTGCCAGCCTGGGTTGCGCTGTATATACTCGGTAAAAAACCGCTTCTGGCTTTCCAGCGAGTGGGTTTGGTCGTCCTTTTCGGTAGAAACCCGGCAATAGGCCGCTACTCGCTGCATGGCAACCCACCCCTTTCGCTGTGGTATGTTGTTTGTGTAGGCCTACACTGCCGCGAAAGCTCCTCCATGCAAATATCAAACTGCCATTTTGCAAGTTGTCCCCTTTCGAGGAGCGCCAGCAAAATGGCAGTTTGAAAGTGGTTTAAGAATTCAGCGGTTGGTTGTATGGCCGGGCCCGGTTCCAGCAAAACTGCCACGCGCCGCCGCCTTTGCAAAGCCTTCACCCCCCATAGTGTAGTACATTCTATTAAGGGTGCGGCAGAAAGATACCCCGCCATATGCAATTTATGCTGGGGTAAATAGCATAAGCCCACGCCATAAAACCTATGCGGGTGGCCGATAGCCACCCGCATAGCGTTACTTACTTGCAAGATACGCCCGGTATGCCTCGCGCATTTCCTGCGCCGTTTGTTCGGGTGCAGTGGGGTTGCACCAAGCGCCTGCCCCCGTTTCGGACGAAGCCGCAAACTGCTGCTTATCGGCCGCCCGCAGCGAGGAATAAAACTCTACATGGAAGTGAAAGGCCGAAACATCTCCGCTGTTTACCGGGGCGTTGTGCATGCACATCATGTAGGGGAAGGGCCTGTGGAACAAATAGTCGTACAGCCCGGCTACATCGCGAATGGCAGCACCAAGGGCGGCCAGCTCGTCGGGCGTAAGCGCACCAATATCCGCCACATGGCGGTTGGCGCAGATATGCAACCCATAGGCATGGGTAGAGGCAAAGGGAATATACACTGTAAAGTGCTGGTTGGCAAACACTATGCGCCGGCCGTCCTGTTTTTCTTGTGCAAGGGCTTCGCAAAACAGGCAGTTGCCGGTGGCTTGGTGGTGCTCGTTGGCAGCGGCAAACTCGGTTTCCAGCTTTTTGGGAATATAGGGGAAGGCATATACCTGCCCGTGGGGGTGGGGCATGGTTACGCCCACTAAATCGCCCTTATTTTCAAAGATATACACATACTTTATGGTTTCATCCTGCCGGAGCTCGGCAAAAACATCCTGCCAGAGCTGTGCCAGGGTATGCATATGCGCGTCCGGAAGCTCGTGGAGCGTTTTGTTGTGTTCGGGCGCATATAAAACAACCTCGCAGCGGCCATAAGCCGGGGCAGTGCGGAAAAGGCTGGTTGCTACGTCGTCCGGCACCGGCGGGTTGGCCGAAAGCACGGGGAAATCGTTCATATAGCGGTAGACGGTATAGCCCTCGGGCACCTTGCCACCGCTTGGGCAAAAGGGGCACCAATCTTTGGGCATTTGCGGGCGGGCCTGCCGGTGGCTGGCCATCATCACCCATTCCTTGGTAAACACATTATATCGCAGCTCTGCCATGCAATTTCTCCCCCGCCGCTATAAAATTCGGGTGCCGCCCTGGCGGCGTATCTGTAACAGGTAGCAGCTGCCTGTGCCGAACACCCGCTCCATATTGTCTGCATATTCCTGCGCCCGCTCGGTGGGCACAAAGGCCTGCACGGTGCCGGCAAACCCGCCGCCGTGAATGCGGAAGGCCCCCTGCGGCCCCAAAAATTCTTCTGAAAGAGCCAGTGCCAGCATTACGCCCTGTTGGGCGGGGCTGCGCAGGTCGTAGATATTTTGCAGGTAGCCCACCGAAGAAAGGCCCGATTGCCGCACCAGGGCAAAGAATTCCTCTAAATTGCCCTGCTGCAAGGCCTGTGCCTGCCGGGCGGTGCGTGCATCGTCGCAGAAGAAGTGGTAGGCCCGCAACCAGGCACGGTCGCCGAATTTTGCCCGCAGCGCGGCAGCATTTTCCAGCAGCTGCTGCTTACTGCACTGGCGCAGCACGGTTTTGCCAAAATGGCCCGCAATGGCCGACATCTCGGTTTTTATGGCAGCATAGCAATCGGTAATATCGTCGTGGCTGCTGCCGGTATCGGTAATGCACAGCGAATAGCCCTCGGCGGCAAAATCTAGGGCAATGGGGGTAACAATAGGCGCGGTGGTGTCGGCAAAATCGATGGCCACAAAGCCCCCTACCGAGCTGGCTACCTGGTCCATCAGGCCGCAGGGCTTGCCAAAGTATACATTTTCAGCGTAACGGCTTATTTTCGCGGCTTCTACCGCGTCCAGCCGCTGGGTGCCATATAAGCCGTTTAAAATGTTGCAGAGCAGCACTTCGAAGGCCGCCGAAGAAGAAAGCCCCGAACCTTTGAGCACCTCGGATTGCGAATAGGCCACAAAGCCCCCCACCGGCATGCCAAGCTCGGCAAAGCGGGCGGCAACCCCCCGAATAAGAGCCGCCGAACTTTCGGTCTCTTGGGCTTTTGGCGCAAGCTGGGTAATATCTACCGTATCGGCCGGAAAGCCCTGGGAAGCAAAGCGGATAACCCCTTCGCTGTAGGGGGCAACCGCCGCCACAATGTCGAGATTAACCGCCGCAGCCACCACCCGGCCGTTGTTGTGGTCGGTGTGGTTGCCGCCTATTTCGGTGCGCCCGGGTGCCGAAAAGAGCGAAAGCTCGCGGGTATCTCCATAAAGCTGAATAAACTCTTCTATAATGCCGGTGTAGCGCTTTCTGGCGCTTTGCAGGGCCTGCTGGCCGTAAAGGGCGGCCAGGGTGGCGTCCAGCCCGCCCGCCGCTATGTAGGCAATGGTTTCGCTTGGTTTCATGGCACTCCCTCCCCTTTTGTATATAGCTGTTTTTAGTATATATCTACGGCAAAAGACATGGCAAGAAAAAATTGTGCCCTATACATGGAATTTTGTTGCAAATCTCCCCTTGCTTTGCTATGGTAAGAGGTGGGAGGCGAAGCGCATGGAGCAGATAAAA
>CAYYOY010000105.1:0-6672 GCA_964473265.1 uncultured Oscillospiraceae bacterium | reverse complement strand
ATTTATTTACCGGTGTTTGGGCTGCTCACGGCACTGGGCGCTATTCTTTATTCGCAGGCCGTGGGGCTTGTGGGCAGCATTCCCCGCTTTTATGCCTCGGTTGTTCTGCCGGTGCTGCACAAGCTTGCAGAAGAGCAAAGCCAGCTTTCTACGGCGCTCCAGCGGGCAGGGGGCGAAATTATGTCGGGCCTTTCGTCATTTACTGTGCGTGGGCTTACACAATTGGCAAGTGCGCTACCCAATATTTCTCTAACCATCGTATTCACAGTACTTTCATCGGTGCTCATAGCGCTAGATTACAACCGTATTGCCGCCTTCCTGGTACGGCAGTTCCCCGGGCGCATGCAGGGTGCGGCGCTGGAGAGCAAGCGGTTTATGGCACACTCTTTGCTGCGTATGCTGCGGGCCTACGGCCTTTTATCGCTGATAACCTTTGGCGAGCTTACGCTTGGTCTTTGGCTGTTGCGGGTGAAATATTTTCTTGTGCTGGCCACACTTACTGCCCTGTTAGATTTACTGCCAATGGTGGGCAGCGGCATTGTGCTGCTAAGCTGGGCGGCCTTTTCCTGGCTGGCCGGCAACCCCACACTGGCCGCCGGGCTGGCGTTGCTGTGGGGGGTAATTGCGCTGGTGCGCAGCATTATTGAACCCAAAATTGTGGGGCAGCAAATTGGCCTGCACCCGGTAGTTACCCTTACGGCCATGTTTTTTGGCCTGCAGGCGGCAGGATTTTGGGGGCTGCTGGTTGCCCCGTTGCTGGTGCTGCTGGTAAAATTCTTGCAGGAAGCCGGCTACATTAAGCTGTTTGAATAAGCCAGACAGCCTGAACATAAAAACAGCGGAGGTATTCCTAGAAAAGGAGCACCTCCGCTGTTTTGCTTGCTATTAACCCTGCAGCAGGCCAGGCCGGCGGGGAATATCCAGCAGCGGCACATAGTCGCGCGGAGCACGGATGTAAAAAGGCCCTTCCGTTGCAATAGCTTCCAGTTCTTCCAGGCTTGCGGGGGGTAGCAACCGCAGGCCGGGCAGCACTCTGGCCAGGGCAATATCCTCGCTGGCATGGTGCGGCGCGCCGTCCACCGCCCCGCTGCATGAGCATTTGCCTAACTTTCATCTCAACTCCTTAATTTCATTATAGTATAGTTTTGCCTCGCATGAAGCTTAACTTCTTTTAACAAATAAGAAAATGGGACTAGCCTTTACGGATCATCCACTTTTAAGTTTTCCTCTACTGGGTAGACAAAGCATAAAGCGGGGCAAGCCCAAGGCCTGCCCCGCAGAAGGTGTAAATGATATTTAGCTGGATGTTTCCGCCGCGGTTACCGTTACCTGGCAGCTGCTGGTCTTGCCACCGTCTGCCGTGGTGGCGGTAATGGTAACGCTACCTGCTGTAACAGCGCTTACCTGCCCGTTGGAATCTACCGTGGCAATGGCAGGGTCGCTGCTGCTCCAGTTTACTGCGCGGTTGGTGGCATTGGCCGGAAGAACATTAGCGGTAAGCTGCCCGGTGTCGCCCTCTGCCAGAGTAAGCGTGGGCGGGCTTAGGTTAATGCCGGTTACAGCAATACTGCTGGTATCGGTTACCGTTACTACACAGGTAGCGGTTTTGCCACCGTCTGCTGTTGTGGCAGTAATGGTGGCGCTGCCGGCAGCCACAGGGGTTACAAAGCCGGTGGCGCTCACGGTAGCCACACCTGTATTGCTGCTTTGCCAGGTAACATTCTTGTTCGTAGCATTATCGGGCGTAAAGGTGGGGGTAAGCTGCACACCCGCAGAGCTTAAATCGACATTCGCACTGGCAGGCGAAAGGCTCAGGCTTTGAACCGGTACATTTGCTTCTGTTACCGTAACGGCACAGGTGGCGGTTTTTCCGCCGTCTGCCGTGGTTACGGTAATGGTGGCGCTACCCACTGCCTTGGCTGTTACCAGGCCATTGGTGTCTACCGTGGCTATGGCGGTGTTGCTGCTGGCCCAGGTGACGTTCTTATTGGTAGCGGTAGCCGGCGCCACAGTGGCAGTTAGCTGCCCGGTGGCATTTACGGTAAGTGCAAGGGTGGTTTTATCAAGCGTTACGCCCGTTACACCAGAGGTTACGGTAATTTTGGCGGCGGCGGTTTTTCCACCGTCGGTAGTGGTTACGGTAATGTTGGCAGTGCCCACAGCTTTGGCAGTTACGGTGCCGTCGGCGGCTACGGTGGCAACATTTTCGTTGCTGCTCTTCCAGGTTACGCTTTTATCGGCAGCGTCGGCAGGGGCTACGGTGGCAACCAGCTTCTTGGTTGCGCCTACCGCCAGAGAAACATCGGTTGCGTCAAGCGTTACGCCGGTAACATTAATAATGCTGGTTTCGCCCACGCTTTGCGTGCCGGTCATTACTGTACCCGAGCCGGCACTGCTATAGAAGCTTGCAATGGCAGAGGCTACGTTATCGGCAATGCTTTGCTGGTAACTGCTGTTCATAAGCTGGTTATATTCCGAAGCGGTGCTAACAAAGCCACACTCCATAAGCGTAGCCGCAAACTGGCTGGAACGTGTTACACGGTAGCGGCCATATTTAGAGCCACGGTTGCCGTTGCCCATAGCAGAAGCAATGGCAGAGCTTACATTTGAAGACAGACGCGACGAATACCCATAGAAGTAATAGGCCTCGGCCCCTTTGGCACTGGTGCTGGCCGCCGAGTTGCTGTGCACCGCTACCAACATGCTAGCATTATTGGAAATACCGGCGTTTACGCGGGCATCTAGGCTCATGCCGTTGCCGCTGCGGAAAACGGTAGCACCCATAGCACTAAGACGGCTTGCCAGCTTTTCGGCAATTTGGGCGTTAATGTAGGCTTCGGGGTAGCTGGGGTTAAAGCCAAGGGCACCGGGGTCGCTGCCGCCATGGCCTGCATCCACCAGAATGCGCGCGCCTCTTACACCGCCGCCGGTGGGTGGGTTATTAAAGCGCAGAACCAGCTCGGTGCCGTTGTAGCTTGCGCTATAACCCAGAAAGCCGCCGCTGTTGCGCAACTTGAGCGTTAGGGTAGTGCCGCTCCAGGTAGCGGAACTGAAGAGCGGGTTCTTGGTAAGGTTAGAAATATTGCCGGCTGCGCTCTTGGTGTTCTGAAAATCCAGCGTAATTTGGCTGGGGGAATATTTGAGAATATAGCTCACCTTAGCCGTCATGTTCAGCTTAACATAGGTATGGCTATTATCAGCCTGCACCACCATGCCCTTAATGGCATTGTTGCTGGGCCCGGAAGAAATGGAGCTAATATCCTTGGAATAGACACGTACACCCGAGGCTAGGTTATAGTAGCGGTAGGTGGTGCTACCCTCTTTATAGATGATTTCATCACCTACGGTGTAATCTTGCGCACCTTTGGGCAGCGGATAGTAGTTACCGTCTGAAAGGTCGCTTAGGGTGGAGGTAGGAAAGGTTTCGGCCTCGGTGGCAATTACCTGCACAGGGCTGCCGCTGCCAATATTCACCTTCTTGTTTACGTTTACCGAAGCACCGGTAGCACTTTCGCTAACACCTTGCCAGCTTGCGTTTACCTTAATGCTGCCCAGCGATTGCACGCTGGAACCACCTGCCGGCGCGGTGTATTCACCGGTGTAAAGCTTGTAGGTAGATTCTTTATCGGTGGCATCGCCTTCGGTTTCGGTGGGCGAAAGGTTAATGCTCTGGCCACCCAGCGTGGCGGTTACCTTCGAGCCCTCGTAGGCCAGCGCGGTAATGGTAATTTTCATGCCGCCGTCCACCGAAACGCTACCCGCAGGGCTAACTTCCTTAAGCACCTTCACCAGACGGTCCACCGTAAAGGTAATGGTTTTTCCCTTATGCTTAAAAACAAACTCGTTCTTGCCGGGTTTAAGGTCCAGCATAATGGTGAAGAAGCCGTTGGTATCGGTGGTTATTTTTTCGTCACCCAGCAGCACGGGTTCGGCAGGGTCGGAAGCGCCGGTAAAGGTTACCGTAGGCTCGTATGTAGTAAAGCTGGTTTTCGTGGGTTTCGAGAAGGTAAGCTGCGTTAATATATATTCAGGTTTAATTTCATTATTTAGATATTTTAAAAGCAGTTCCCGCGCGCCCGAGGGGTTTTCTATCAGGCGGGGTAAATGATTAAAAATACTGCCGTTAAAGCCCGATATCTTGCGGGCCTCAATAATTTGTTTTACAATTTGGTCGCCCTCGGCCCAGCCGGGGTTGCCGGTGCAAATGCGGTCAGAGGCTTGCACCACATAGAGGGGGATCTCCTGGCTGTTGGCAAGGCCGGCCCACCAGCTTACCACCTTTGCAAAGGGTGCAGCATTATCGGTAAGTGAACCGTACGATTTTACCGCCACAAAATCGAACAAGCCTTGCTCTATAAAGCCCTTGGTATCGGCATTGCCGCCGGAAAGGGCCGTAAACCCGGCGTTGGTGTCGGAGCCATTGGCGTCGGCAGCTTTATTTTGCCACACAGCATCGGCCAGCAGGCCCACCTGCACACCCGGCACCTGGCGATGAATAATCTTCGAGACATTGGCTACCAGAGTTTGCGGCAAGCTGCGCATGTAGTTTTCGTAGCCCACTGCCCCGCCGGCTTTCAAATAGGCGGCGTAGCTGCTATCGGTATTTTCGTTGTAGTAGCCAGAAAGCAGAATGCCGTCCGGCTTGTAGTTTTCGGCCAGCGCCTTAGCGTTGTTTACCACGGCACTTATCATGTTGTTGTCTACAAAGGCGGGGGTAACAAGCTTGCCGCCTTCGTAGTAAAGCAAAGCGTCAAAAATTGCATATACATAGAGCCCCTGGCCGCGCGCCGCTGTAATGGCGTATTCCAGAGGGTCGAAGCCTGCTTCGACCGCGGTGGGTAGTAGGTCGGTTTTATACAACACCTTGCCCTTCATGGTGGTGTTAATAATAACGGTGTTCATGCCGTAGCCTTTGGCGGTGGCAAGCGCACTGTCTATTTGCGATTTTACTTTTGCCGAGGAAGTATCGCTGCCGGTAAGGAAATCTACCCCCGGGGTAAGATACACGGCGCGCATTTCGCTGGGTTTGTTGTAGGAAACCGGCTGGTTAATAATGTCCCCTTCCAGTTCGTCATCCGGGCCGATAATTACATCATCCCCCGGCAGTATGTCGTCCCCCGGAAGTTCTTCCACTGGGCCCGAAGAGCTTTCACCCTGCAGGCCACCGGTTAGCAAGGCCACCGAGGCAGCCGCCGCCAAAATACCCATAAAGACCTTAACCAGCACGGCTGTAAGCAGCCGTTTGTTCTTTGCCATTTTTAACAAAACATTGCCCTCCTAGTCCAGAACTGCGGTAAGATTATTCAGCTCTGTCTTTGCCTGCGAGGTCGGTGAAGTAAAGAGCGAATCATATCGATACAGGGCAAACCCCTGGTAATTGCTATATTTGCGGCTTTCTTTCACCATGCGCGCAAGAATATCGGTAGTGCTTTTCCATTCGTTTTGTCCGCTTCCGGCAAAGCTATCTGTCTGGCCCAGCTTGTAGGGGGCAAGACCAACGTATAAATCTACCGAGCTGCTTTTAATGAGCGCGTTCCAATCCTTTACCGTACTTGCAAAGGGCAGTGTGGAATTTTCAAAACCGTAGTAAACTTGAGGCATTATGTAATCGACATAGCCACTGTTGGAAACCCACTTGGCAACATCAATATACTGTGTGTTGTAATTGTTGCTCATGCTACCCTGAGGACTAATACCAAAGCGCACCGAGCTATCGACAGCCTTAATGGCTTTATACACCTGCCGCACCAGAATGTTTACATTCTCGCGGCGCCAGTTGGCCTGCGAAAGGCTGCTGCCCGAGGCGTTATAAGTATCTGCATCAAAGCTCATATTGGTGGTAGGGTAGAAATAATCGTCAAAATGAATGCTGTCCACGTCATAATTGCGCACAATTTCTACTACGCCTTGGGTAATCATATCGCGGGCTTCTGCGCTGCCGGGGTTGTAATAAACGCCGCCGTCAAACTCAATTACCGCATCAGACCCCGAGGCCAATAAATCCTTGGCAGGGTTGTCCGCCGAAATGGGCGTGCTGGAACCCTTCGCACGAATGCGGTAGGGGTTGATCCAAGCTTCTATGCGCAGGCCGCGTTTGTGGGCTTCCTGCACCATAATGGCCAGTGGGTCGTAACCGGGGTTTTTACCCTCGGTGCCGGTGCATATGTAGGACCATGGGAAAATATCCGAAGGATACATGGCGTCGCCAAAGGGGCGCACCTGCACAAACACGGTGTTTATGCCTGCTTTTTTAACGTTATCGAAAACTGTGCGAATATTGGATGTAAAGGTGGACTGACTTTTGCCTTTCAGCAGGGTGTTCAGTTCCAGGTAAGAAACCCACACACCACGCATTTCCCCGCTGGGAGCAGGAGTGGAGGGCTTGCTACTGCTTGAACTGCTGCTGGAGCTGGAGCTGGAGGAGCTACTTGAACTTGAACTGGAGCTAGAGCTGCTAGAGCTCGAACTGCTAGAACTGCTGGAGCTAGAACTTGAGCTAGAGCTGGAACTACTGGAACTGGAGCTCGAATTGGAACTGCCTTCCTGCTCAAAAATGGGAATGGAAGCACCGGCTTCGGGGCCTTCCGGGCTTAAGGGGTCGTCAGAAGAACCTGTTGAAAAATCGAGCGTACCCGAACCACTGATAATATCGTCGGTTGGCGCTGGCGAACC
>CAYYOY010000104.1:0-6707 GCA_964473265.1 uncultured Oscillospiraceae bacterium | reverse complement strand
CTGCTGATTACAAATCAGCTGCTCTACCGGCTGAGCTACACCAGCGTTTTTTCAGTGCGAGAGTTATTATAGCATATTGCAGGGGGCCTGTCAACCCTGAAAATGGCCGGCCTTTTACGCGGGCAAAAAGCCGGCCAAAGCCTTTGTTTATGCAATAAATTGCCGCACACGCAGGGGTATACCCATGCCATCGGCCAGTGCCTGGCAGCGAGAAATTTCTTCTGGGGTAATTACATCCACCACGGTAAACAACACCTGAGGTATGCAGGCTTTGCAATCGCGGGCATAGGCCAGCATGGCCTCGAAAGCGGCTTCGCCATAGGCCGGGCGGGTAACCTCGTTATAGCGGGCTGCATCGGGCGCATTCAGGCTAATAGAAACCGTGTCCACCAGCCCTTCCAGCAGGTGGGCGGTGGGCTTTTTGTGGAAAAGGTCTGCCAGGCCGTTTGTGTTTATACGAATAGGCAGCCTGCTTACCCCACGCACATAGCGGCAGACGGCCAGTAAGGTATCCAGCGCACAGGTGGGCTCGCCATAGCCGCAAAACACCAGCTCTTTATAGTCGGATAAGTTTACCCCCGCAAAGGCCTCCAGCACCTGCTGCAGGGTGGGTTCCTCTGCAGTAAACCAAAGGTTTTCAGCCGAGCCAACCCCGTCGCCCCCCTGACGAATGCAAAAACTGCAACGGCAGGGGCAGTGGTTGGTCAGGTTTACATACAGGCTGTCTTCCAATGTGTAGAGAATATCGGTCATTGCGGTTTTTCTCCTTCGTTATGGGAATGCTGCGGGGGTTGTTGGGTTTCGGCAGGGCGTAGAAAACGCAGCCGTTGGGCCAGATTGGCTTTATCGAAGGCGGCGGCTATGGCCAAAAATGCAAGGGCGCTACCGCCCGCCTGCACCAGCCCGGCAGGTATGCCCACAAAGGCGGCCAACAGGCTGCCTACCAACACTGCTTCGGCCAGGGCATAGCCCACAACACCCACCAGCCCACTAATTACAATTGCCAGCAGGTTGCGGCGGCAGAGCAGCTTTCCCGCCCCGCGGGCAAAAGCCAACACCAGAAGCGGCTTAATAATGAGGGTAGGTATAAGCCAAATGGCCGCACCCGAAAGAATATCGGCCAGGCCGGCGCCCAGTGCGGCTGCCGCCATGGCATAGGGCATAGGCAGCAGGCAGGCCGCAAGATAAATAAAAGCGTCGCCAAGATGGATGTAGCCACCCATTGTTCCCACCGGAATGTGCAGCAGGTAAGCGGTAGCAAGCGTTACCAGTGCCGCGAACAGGGCGGTGGTGGCCAGCAGGGCGGGGGAGGGCTTGCGCCCGGGTTGCTTCAACATATTTTTCATCCTTTAGTAAATTAGGTTGCGAGCTGTTGCAGAAAAGGCTCAAAGGCAATGCCATCCCGCCCAGGCAGGCTGTTTTGTGCCGAAAATGCGGTGGCCTTATACACAAAGGCAGCAGCGGCTTCCACCGCTTGGGCAAGGGTGTCGCCACGCACCAGCCGGCCACATAGCACCGAGGCAAAAACGTCTCCCGTGCCGCTGTAGTTGCCCTGTGCCCGGGGGCTTGCAATGCAAAACTGCCGGCGGGGGGCATGGGGCGTGGTATCCAGGCAAAGGTTGCAAAGGCTGCCGTCGGGCAAGGGAATGCCCGTTACCACCACCCGCTTTGGCCCCAGCGAAACAAGAGCCTCAGCCAGAATATAAAGCCTATCGGTAAAATCTGCATTGGCTGCCTGTGCCATAAGGGAGTGGTAGTCGGTGTCGGTCAGCAGACAGGCTTCGGTCAAGTTTGGGGTAATAATGTCGGCCAGCTTTACCAGTTCTCGCATGGCGGGGGGCATGTTGTGGCAGGTGGAATAAAGCGCGCCATTATCGGCCATGGCTGGGTCTACCAAAGCCAATGTTTGAGGGGTGGCAAAGGTGCGCAGAAAATCTGCTATTTTGCGGGCCTGCTCGGGGCTGCCCAGAAAGCCGGTATAAATAGCCGAAAAGCGCAGCCCACGCTTCTGCCACTGCTGAGCATATTCGTCAATGTGGGGTGTAAAGTCGTAAAAAAAGCAGCTCTCATAGCCCGTGTGGTTGGAAAGTATGGCGGTGGGTAGTGGACAAGCCTGTATGCCCATAGCCGACAGCACCGGAATAGCCACGGTAAGCGAACACCGCCCGAAGCCCGAAATGTCGTTAATAGCCGCTACCAGCGGTATGTCTTGCCTGTGCATATTTGCCTGCCTCCTGCAAAAGCGTCTTGCATTATTATAGGGGAAAGCAGGGGGTTTGTAAACACTGGCAGCAAAACAAAGCCGTACAGCTTTCCTGCAAGCACAGGAGGCTGTACGGCTTTTAGATGGCAGATTAATCAGTAATGCGCTGGGTAATCTCCTTGGGAACATCGGGTGTACCTTGCCCGTAAAACTTAAATACATCTACCGCCTGCTTGGCCTGCTTGGCGGTAAGCTTGCGGGGGGTGTCGGTCATAGAGCGGGCGGCAATGTAGCACTTGGCGGCTTCTTCCATGTAAATGCAGGCGTAAAGAGCCTGCTTGAGGGAATTGCCCACCGCAATAACCCCATGGTGGCGCAGAATAACCGCTAGGGTATCGCCTATGTACTTTACAGTGTCAATGCCCATATCAATGGAAGCTGCGGAAGAAAAGGGCGTTACCACAACCGGGCCCATGGTGGCATTTGCCAGTGTAGTGAGCGAAACCTCGAAGACATCGTCCACCAGGCCAATCGCGGTGGCGTAGGGCTGGTGGGTATGAATAACAGCGTTTACCTCGGGCTTGTGCTTGAAGATGTATAGCAGGGCTTCGGTATCCACCGAAGGTTTGCGGTCGCCTTCCAGAATAGTGCCCTCTAAATCAACCACCAGCACATCTTCGGGCACCATGTCCTCGTAAATCATGCCCGAGGGGGTTACAAGAATTTCGCCGCTGGGCATGCGGACACTTACATTGCCGCCGGAAAGGGCAATCAGCCCATATTTATCTAGCTTAATGCCGGCTTTAATAACCTCTTGTTTCTCTTTTTCAAACATAACCTTTCCTCCTAACATTTGTAGCACGCGGTCTTATACGCTTACTGCGAAACAGTGGCTAAGCACTGTGGGTTTACCAAAAAACGGCTGGACTTACCCTGCAAAAAGCCCTGCATTTCCGCCGCCAACCGCAGGGGCGAATTTACAAAAGCGTCGCGCGTGCCGCCCGCCATGTGGGGGGTTACGGTTACATTTTCCAGCGTTATCAAAGGGTAGCCGGCGTGGGTTGGCTCGCTTTCAAACACATCCAAAAAGGCACCGGCCAGCCTACCGGCCTGTAGAGCTTCAAACAGCGCCACTTCGTCCACCAAGCCGGAACGAGCCGTGTTAATAAGATACGCCGTGGGCTTCATATGGGCCAGCGCATGGGCGTTTATTAGGTGGTGGCTCTCGGGGGTAAGGCGGGCGTGCAGGCTAACAAAATCCGATTGCTCTAGTAGCGCTTCCAGCCCTGTTTGCTCAATGCCGTAGGGCAGCGGCGGCTGCGCAAAGGGGTCGTAGCCCAGCAAGCGCACATCAAAGCCTGCTAGCCGCTTGGCAACCTTCAGGCCAATTTCGCCCAGGCCCACCAGCCCCACCGTTTTGCCCGGCAGCTCGGGAATATTCCGGCGATTGGGGTAGGGGCTTTTCCAGCCGCCAGCCTTCACCACACCATGGCCGCGGGCAATGTTGCGGCATTCGCATAAAATGCCGCCAACGGTAAAATCGGCCACGGCATCGGCATTGCGCCCGGGGGTATTATACAATGCTATGGCTTTCTGGCAGGCATACTCCAGGTTGACATTTTCATATCCACCCCGCAGCACACCAATCGCCTTTAGGTTTTTGCAGCGGTCTATTACAGCCTTATTGATAGGGCAGAACTGGGTAATGAGAATATCGGCGTTTTCGAGCCGGCAGAGCAGCTCTTCCGGCAGGCTGTAGGCCTCGCAACCCTGCTGTTCAATCAGCAGGTTTATGCCCTGCAGTTCATCTAAGTTGCGCAGTGGCCAGTCGACAGCGTCTACCACAACACCAAGCGAGGTAAAGCCGGCGAACCCCTGAGTAATATAAGCCGATGGAATAAACAGGTCACCTATGCCCATAAGCTTTAAAGGGACAGACTGTTGCATGCGGCTTCCTCCTCTTATAAGTAGGAGCATTTGTTATAGCGTATATCACTTTGCAGACCCATAGTAGCACGAAATGAACGGACAGGCAATATCTCACTGTGTAATCCCACACCGCCCGGGCGGTCTATTGGTAGATATGACAAAAGGAAATGCAACAGTATATGTTAAAAATTTCAAATAATGTCACACAAATTAAACGAATTTCAATCTTGTTTTTGTATCGAAGTTGTGACCAACATGAAAACAAATGTCATGTTTGTGCAATAGTTATAAAAATAATACAAGTTTATTGACTTATTTTTTGTAATATTATATAATTAGGCCACTCAAGCAGATGTTAAAACAAATGTTAGCATTTGCTCGCTCACGAAAGTTTGAGTTTTTAGGAGGTAACGAAATGAACAAAACCGCAAAGTTCTTCTCCCTGCTTCTGGCCCTTCTCATGGTAGTATCCATGCTGGCCGGCTGCGGCGCAACCACCCCCGCACCCGCACCGGGTGGCGACACCCCGGCAACTCCCAGTACAGCGGCTGCCGCAAAGGGCATCTATGGCGATTCCTCCGAAACCTACTACCAAATCAACTTTGTTTCGGGCGTAGAATACTGGTTCCCCGTGTATGCCGCCTTTAAGCAGGCCGGCAACCGTCTGGGTGTTCAAACCTTCTACATGGGCCCCACCGAATATGACGCCAACAAAGAGGTTGAGGTGTTCAACCAGGTTTTGGCACAGAACCCCACCGGTATCTTCCTTTCGCCTATTACAGCCGAAGCCTTTAAAGAACCCATTGACCGCGCCATCGACCAGGGCGTTGCCGTCATCACCTTCGCTTCCGATTCTCCCGAATCTAAGCGCAACGGCTACATAACTTCCGACAACGTGCAAGAAGGCACCTACGCAGCGCACAAAATTGCCGAGCAGCTGGGTGGCAAGGGCGCTGTTATGACACTCTGTAACCCCGGCCAAACCAACCACGATATCCGCATTGACACCTTTCGTGCGGTTATTGCCAGCGAATACCCCGGTATCAAGCTGCTTTCCAACTCGCCCACCAACCAAGACCCCGACAAGGCCTACGCCGCCGTTATGACCGAAGCCCAAAAGAACCCCGACCTGGGCGCCGTGTTCATGCCTGAAGCTTCTTCTGCCATGGGCGCTGCCCGTGCCGCTGTGGAACTGGGCACCGGTATTAAGGTGCTGTGCTGCGACGTAAACACCACCATTTTGGATATGATTAAGGCCGGCGAGGTTTGGGGCGCTATCAACCCCGACCAAGGTATGCAGGGCTACTTCGGCATGCTTATGCTCTTTATGGCTGCCCACCCCGAAATGATTGAAACCATGTCCTACAAGAAGGGCGAGGGCCTCAATCCCACTTACATCCCCTTCGTGGATAACGGCCTCGACATCGTAACCGCAGACATTGCCGATTACTATTATATCGACAAATATTGCGCCAAGCTGGGCTTCAAGAATGTTGACGAAATGCTGGCACCCGGCAAACCCTAAGTTCGTACCTACAATTTTACACTCCAACAACGGGGCATGCGGGCATTTGCGCCCCCATGCCCCCTTTTTTTGAGAACTAGGAGATGCCTGCCAATGCGAATGCTTTGGTACGCATGTCCCGCATATATATTTTACAAGTGGGAGGGAGAAGGCTTTGGCTGAAACAATTCTAGAGCTTCGGGGGATCAGTAAATCGTTCGGTGCCAACCAGGTGCTCTACGATGTGAATTTTTCTCTGAATAAGGGCGAGGTTCACGCTATCATTGGTGAAAACGGTGCGGGTAAATCGACCCTAATGAATATTACCTACGGCCTGGTTCATGCCGAAAAGGGGGAAATATTCATAGACGGGCAGAAGGTGGATATTAAAAATGCTGCCGATGCCCAGCGCCAAGGGGTTTGCTTTGTGCACCAGGAAATTGCGCTCTGCCCCGAGCTAACCGTGGCACAAAACATTTTTATGTCCCGCGTGAAGGACATGCACACCATCAATTTAGATTACCGTAAGCTTAACCGCCAGGCGCAGGCGCTGCTGGACGGCATTGCCACCGGGATAGACGCTTCCAGCACAGTGGAAAACCTTTCAATATCCAACCAGCAGGTGGTAGAAATTGCTAAGGCGCTTTCTACCGAATGCAAGGTGCTTATCCTAGATGAGCCTACCGCCTCCCTTTCAGAAACCGAAACCGAAGCCCTTTATGAAATTATGCGAAAGCTTAAAAGCCAGGGCATAGGCATTGTGTACATAAGCCACCGGCTCTCTGAAATTTTTGAACAGTGCGATAGAGTTTCGGTGCTGCGCGACGGCTATATGATTAATACCTACCCCGTAAACGAGGTAGACGCCACCCAGCTTGTGAACGACATGGCCGGACGCGAAATTAAAAATATATACCCCCCCAAGGCCGAGCAGGTGGAGTATAACGACAGCGGTGTACTGCTGGAGGTACAGCAACTTACCGATGCGGGAGGACACTTCGAGGACATTTCGTTTCAACTACACAAGGGTGAAATTCTGGGCTTTTCGGGGCTTATCGGCTCGGGACGCAG
>CAYYOY010000103.1:0-6768 GCA_964473265.1 uncultured Oscillospiraceae bacterium | reverse complement strand
ATTTTTTGCAAGACCTTGGGCTTGCAAAAAAAGGCGGAGGAGATCCACTTTTTGCACTCGTGCAAAAAGTAAGCTCCGAAGCTGGTGCGTACCGTCTAGTGCTGGGGGTCTAGGGGGTGCGAAATCCCCCTAGCCGCTTTCTTTTGTTACTTTTCTTGGCGGAACAAGAAAAGTAACTATTACAACAAAATAAAATTTTAAGGAGTGTGTACCATGTTTGATTTCGAGTTTAACATGCCAACCAAGGCAATCTTTGGCGCAGGTTCGGTGGCAAAGGTGGGCGAGCAGGCTGCTGCCTACGGTAAAAAAGCGCTGCTCATTACATATGACGAAGCCTTTGTAAAGCAGGTGGGTTTTTACCAGAAGGTAGAGGCAAGCTGCAAGGCTGCCGGTGTAGAGCTACTTTCGTATTTTGGCGTAAAGAGCAACCCCACCGTAGAGCATGCCCAGGGCGCTATTAAGCTGGCCAAAGAACAAAAACCCGATGTAATTATTGCGCTGGGTGGCGGTTCGGCCATGGACGAAGCCAAATATGTGGGCATTGCCGCACTGTACGAGGGCGACGGGTGGGATTTTGCCACCGGCAAAGCCGCCATTACCAAAACCCTGCCTGTTATTGCGGTGGTCACCATTCCCGCAACCTCCTCCGAGCTCAACGGCACCTCGGTTATGAGCTACGAAGCCATTCAGCGTAAGGAAGGCTTTGCCAACCCTGTTATGCGCCCAGTAGCCGCCATTCTCGACCCCGAGCTTACCTATTCCATCCCCGTAAAGCAAACTGCCTATTCGGCTGCCGATATTATTTCGCACCTTATGGAAGCCTACTTTGGCCACGGGCTGGAATGGGCCCCCTTCCAGGACCGCTACGCCCAGGGCAGTATTCGCACCATTATGGAATGCATGGAACGCATTCTGCAAGACGCTGCCGATAAAGAAGCCCGCGCCCAAATGATGTGGACGGCCTCCTACGCTTGGAACGGCTTCTACCCCTGCGGCCTTGGCCCCTGCGATGCCACCATTCACATTCTGGGGCATTCGCTGAGCAACTTCTACGATACCCCCCACGGTGCTGCTATGTCGGTAACCATTCTGGCTACCATGCGCTACTTCCTGGCCACAAAAACTAAAAAGTTTGCTGGTTTTGCCCGCGAAGTATTTAAGGTAACCGAAGCCGACGATATGGCGGCCGCCAAGAAGGGCATCGAGCTGATGGAAGCTTGGTTCAAGAAAATTGGCACCCCCACCACATTGGCAGAAGCCGGCATTCCCGCCGACGAGGCCATTCCCCAAATGGTGCCCGACGCACTGAAAACCGCACAGGCCTGGGGCTTGGGTGAGCAATACAACGAAAAAATTATTGAAGATATGTTCAAGCTGTGCGTCTAAAAGCAGCGAGTATAAAAAGCCCGCAAGGCGGGGAGGAGATGTTACATGAGTTGTTTTCTGGGTATCGATTCCGGCACCAGCGGTGTAAAGGCCATTGTGCTTGACGAAACCGGCAAGGTGCACGGTGTTGGCTATAAAGAATGCGATTTAATTACCCCCAAGCCGGGCTGGGTGGAACAAAACCCGCTAGATTGGTGGGAAGCCTGCAGCGGCGCTATTAAGCAGGCGGTGCGCAGCTCGGGGCGGGGTGCAGACATTGCCGGCATAGGCTTTTCGGGCCAAATGCAGGGCAGCACGCTTATGGATAAAGACATGCAGCCCATTGGCAACTGCATGATATGGCTGGACCAACGCGCCACAGCCGAATGCCAGGAAATTGAAAGTAAAATAAGCGCCCAAGAAATGCTTAGCATTACCGTAAGCTACTGCCTGCCCAGCTTTTGGGCGCCCAAGCTGCTCTGGCTAAAAAAGCACAAACCCGCAGACTTTGCCAAAATACATAAGGTGCTCTTCACCAAAGATTATTTACGCTTTATGCTCACCGGTGAAATTGCCACCGAAGTAAGCGACGCTTCGCTTACCTTCCTTATGGACGTTCCCAAGCGGCAGTGGTCGCAGCGGATGTTTGAGGTGTGTGGCCTGCCGCGCGAGCTGGTGCCGGAACGCCTGGTGGAATCGCAAGAGGTTGTGGGCAACTTAAAGCCTGCCCTTGCCGAAAAATGGGGGCTAAAGCCAGGCATCCCTGTAGTGGCCGGCGGCGGCGACCAACCGGCCGGCGCTGTGGGCAACGGCACGGTAAAGGCAGGCATTGTTTCCGCCACCATTGGCACTTCGGGTGTGGTGTTCGGCTGTGCCGACAGCCCCATTATCGATAGCAAAAAGCGGGCCTCCTTTAGCCTGTGCCACTCGGTGCCCGAAAAATGGTGCTTCCTGGGCTGCACGCTGGCAGCCGGCGGTTCTTTCAAGTGGCTGCGCGAAACCTTCTTTGCCGAAAAGAAGCTGGCTCTGGCCGAAAAAGGGCTGGATGTCTACGAATACATGACCGAGCTTGCCGGCAAAGCACCCGCCAGCGCCGAAGGGCTGCTTTTTCTGCCCTACCTGGGCGGCGAAGCCACCCCCATTGCCGACCCCAACGCCCGCGGCACCTTCTTTGGGCTTTCTTACCGCCATTCGGCCGAGCATATCTGCCGCAGCGTAATGGAAGGCGTAACCTATTCGCTACGCGAAACTATTGAAATACTGCGCGAGTTCGGCACAAACGTAACCGAAGTGCGCGCCTCGGGCGGCGGTGCCAAAAGCGCCCTGTGGCGGCAAATGCAGGCCGATATTTATGGTGCTACGGTGGTTACCATGAATATGGAAGAAGGCCCGGCGGCCGGGGCTGCCATATTGGCCGCAGTGGGTGCAGGCTGCTTTGCCAGCATTCAAGAGGGCTGCGAGGCTATCTTAAAGCCGGTAAGCTACACCGAGCCTATCCCGGCAAATGTGGCAATGTACGAAGAATACTACGCCGCCTACCGTTCGCTTTACCAAACCTTAAAGAACAGCTTTGAAAAGCAGGCTGGCCTGGTGGCCAAGTATACCGTGTAAATGTACCGTGCAAGCTCCTCCGCCCACAGGCGGCGGGGGAGCTTGCCAAACCAAAGGAGGGCAGCCCCCTTGATAGAAGTGCGCAACCTTTGTAAAACCTACGGCGACAAGCGGGGCGTGGAAGATATTTCTTTCCGTGTGGAAACCGGCGAAATTGTCGGCCTGCTGGGGCCCAACGGCGCGGGCAAATCTACCATTATGAAGATGCTTTCGGGCTATCTTTGCCCTACATCCGGCACCGCCGAAATAGACGGCTGCGATATTACCCAAAACCCGCGCGAGGCCGGCAAGCGCATCGGCTTTCTGCCCGAAATTCCTCCCCTTTACACCGATATGGCGGTGGAAGAATACCTTACCTTCCTTGCCCAAATTAAGGGCGTGGAAAAACAGGCCCGCAAGGCCCATGTGGCCGAGCTGATGGCGCTTACCCAAACCGGGGAGGTTTCGCGCAGGCTTATTCGCAACCTTTCCAAGGGCTACCGCCAGCGGGTGGGTTTAGCCGGGGCATTGGCCGCCTACCCAGACATTCTTATATTGGACGAGCCTACTGTAGGGCTCGACCCTAAGCAGATAACCGAGGTACGCGCTCTTATTGAGCAGCTTAGCACGCGGCACACCATTCTGCTTAGCTCCCATATTCTTTCGGAAATTCGCATGACCTGCAAACGGGTTATTATTATAAACAATGGCAGGCTCGTCCGCTGCGATACCATTGAAAACCTGCGGCGCGAGGGCCTGGCCGGCGGCCTTATTTTAGAGGTAATGGGCGAAGAGCAGCAAGCCCACGCCGCCCTGGCCGGCCTGCAAGGCATAGAAGAACTTAGCAGCCTTGCGCAGGAAACACAAGGCATTTGCCGCCTGTTGGTGCGGCCGCAGCCGGGCAGCGAGGTGCGCCCCGAAATTTTCTACCGGCTGGCCGAGGCCAGGCTGCCCATTGCCGGGCTGCACAACACCGCCGGCAGCCTGGAAGAAATCTTCCTGCGACTTACCGGCGAAGCGCAGGCAGCCTCGCCTGCCGCACCCCCACCGCCCGAGGAGGACGCCTAATTATGCTGTACCTGTATAAAAAAGAGCTGGCCGCCTACTACAACGGCTGCTATGGGTTTATCTTCATGGGCATTTTTCTGCTGGTTTCGGGCCTGGTGTTTACCACCTATAACCTGGTGGGCGGCAATGGCGACCTTAACGGCATGTTTGGCCTACTTTCTAACATTTCGTTTATGACCTACCCTGTGCTTACCATGCGCATGTTTGCCGAAGAACGGCGGGCGGGCACAGAACAACTGCTGCTTACCAGCCGCCTTACCCGGGTAGATATTGTGCTGGGCAAATATTTTGCCGCCCTTACCGTGTTTGCCGGCACACTGGCCGTAACCGGCATTTATGTGGCCATTCTCGCCACCTACGGCTTCCCCAACATGGCGGGCATTGTGGGCAGCTACATTGGCTTCTTTTTGCTGGGTGCCGCACTTATAGCCGTTTGCAGCTTTACTGCCGTGTTTAGCGAAAGCCAGGTTACCGCAGCCGTTTCTTCCTTTGGAGCACTGTTTATTCTGGTTATGGCCGGGGCCTTTGGGCGTTCGCTCAAGCTGCCTGTGGTTAGCGAGCTTTTAACAGCCCTTTCGGTCACCCGGCAGTACGACCAACTTACCCGCGGCATTTTTACAGCCGGGCCGGTTTGCTATTATATCAGCTTTGCGGCGGTGTTTTTATATCTTACAGTAAAAGCACTGGAGCTTCGCAGCTGCAATTAACAGCTTACCCAAGCAAAATTCCTTGCAGGAGAGCAACCAATGAAACAACCAACCTCCCCCTATCAAGCCCGTAAACGCAGGGCGTTGCTTACGGCAGCGGTGAACACGGCGCTGGTGCTTACCATTGCGGTAGTGGGCACGCTGCTGGCCTACCGCACCCCCTGGATGTACGATATGACAGCCGGCAAGGTGTTCAGCCTTTCGCCCGCAAGCCTTTCGCTGCTGCAAGAGCTGGAGCAAACGGTGGAAATTGCCGCCGTTTACCCCCAGGGTGAGGAAGAGCCCATGGTGGCCTCGCTGCTGGGCGAATATGTAAAGGCCAGCGACGGCCGCCTGCGGGTGGAATACATAGATGCCGAACGCAACCCCGCAGCACTGGCAGGCTACAGCCTGGGCGTGGCCGGTGTGGGCAACGGCACCCTTATTGTGCGCTGCGCGGGCCGCAGCAAGTTTATAGGCCAGAGCAGCCTGTTCCAAACCACCTCGGCAGGCGAGGTTTTCTGGGGGGAACGGCAGATTACCGGCGCGATTCGCTATGTTACCACCGACGAAATGCCACTTGTCTACCTGCTGGAAGGCCACGAAGAAACCGGCGCTACAACCGGCCTTGCCGCTGCGGTGCAGGCGCTGGAAACCGAGGTATACCAGGTGAACAGCCTTACACTGCTAAAATCGGGCGGTGTGCCGCAAGATTGCGATATTCTGCTCATTGTTTCCCCCAAGCGCGATATTACCCCCGAAGAAGCCACCATGCTGGAAGATTACTTCCGCCGGGGCGGCAAGGCTATGGTGCTAGTAGACGCTATGAGCACCAACGCAAACCTGCTGCCCAACCTCAACACCCTCATGCACAGCTTTGGGCTGGATATTGGCAACAACTTTGTGGTGGAAGAAGACCCTGCATCCCACCTTTCCAACAACAACATGTACCTTATTCCGGCCTACGGCTACCATGCCATTACCAAAACACTGGCTGAAAACAAACGCTACCCACTGGTGCCGGTGGCTATGGGCTTGCGCACACTGGAGTACGACAAAGAAACGCTGCAGCATTCCATGCTACTGGCCACCTCGGCCAAAAGCTGGATGCGCACCGATATGAATAGCACCACCCCCGCTAAAACCGAAGCGGATATTTCCGGCCCGATTCCCATTGCCTATGCGGTGTTAAAATCCAACGGGGCGTGGGGCCGGCAGGATGCCCGCCTGGTGCTGATGGGCAACTCTACCTTCATTAGCGACGCGTATCTCGACACCCAAGCCAACCGCGATTTCTTTATGAACGCCATAGGCTGGCTGCAAGGCAGCCGCGAACTGGAAAATATCTCGCCCAAGCTGCTGCAGGCAGATAAGCTAATTATTAGGGGCGACAGCTTTATGCGCCTTACCTTTATTGTAGTGTTGGCGCTGCCCCTTACGGCCTTTATTGGCGCGCTGCTCATGTGGGCCGGCAGGAGGAACCAATGAAAGCTTACAGAACTACACTGGTGCTGGCGGCTGTGGCAGCAGTGCTGGTGGGTGTGTATATCTGGCTGGCGGCCGATACCAGCCCCGCCGCCACCGGCAAGCTCTACACCCTTGCAGCCGACGAGGCCATTACTAAAATTGAGCTACAAAACACCTATGGAAGCTTTACCTTTGAAAAACAACAGGAGCAATGGAGCATTACCGCTCCCGGGCAATATCGCGCCAGCGCCAAAAAGCTTTCGGTAATGGAAAGCTACCTGCGCGCCCTGCCGGTAAACCGTATGCTTGAGGATGAACAGCCTGGCTATGGCTTTGCCACACCCACCGCCACCCTGCGCTTTACTACCAACCGCGGTGCCACCAAAACGCTGCTGGTGGGCAGCCCAACCCCCAGCATGGCACAGGCTTACATAAAAGACTACGCCAGCGGCAAGGTGTACGTTTGCGATACAGGGGTAATCAGCCAGCTGGACGGCAGCCTTACCGCCTTTCGCGATAAAGAAATCTTTACGATTGATAAGCAAAACATTGCCACACTGGCCTATTACCAAAACGGGCAGCAGGTGTTGCA
>CAYYOY010000102.1:0-6788 GCA_964473265.1 uncultured Oscillospiraceae bacterium | reverse complement strand
ACCTGTAATCGCGCGGATAATCCCCATAACACAACCCTCTCTACCCTTTTACTTTATGTGTAAATACTACCAATCATTGTAATATATTGCAGGTATTATTTCAACCATTTCTTAAAAAGGGTATGCCGCTATCTGCCTGTTTGCGGGCTGGTTGGTGGTGCGCAACCCGGTGCAGCCACAGTAGGAAACTTTCTATGAACTAAAAATGCACCCCTCCGGGGTGCATTTTGCGTATACCCAAAGAATGGGTTGCAATAGCAGGTGCGTTACATATCCAGCAGAAAATCGAGTTCCTGCGCCTTTTCGGTATAATATTTATACAACAGGCTGGTAGATTTGGAAGACACTCGAAACTGCGGCGGCATAAGGTTCACTTCATATATAGTGGAATTGTGCTGCGAATTAGAAATTTTCTTCATGCCAAACAGCAGGCAGAACTTTTCGCCCTTTTCGGTAACAGCGTCGGCCACCATGCGCTTCATAAAAATATCGCTTTCACCCAGGCGGATGAATTTGTTCACCACAGCGTCAAACAAGGGCTTAAAGGCCCCGGTGTTTTGATATTCGGGGTGGAGCACCACTGAAGAGAAATAGATGTTATAAAGGCTGGGCATATCGTAGGCGATAATGGCCTGTGGGGGCAGGTAGGTGTCTATAAACGCGCCCGATTTTATCAGCTCGTAATATTCGTCGCTTACCGGAGACACATTGATATATGCAACAATTTTGCCGGTGGCTTTGTCCTTTAGCATGGAATAAATTTCGTTGTTGCGCTTGAACCATTCCAGGCAGCGGTCGAGTGTGACATAATATTCTTCGTCGTACACCATTTTATCCAACAGCAGGGCTTCTTCAATGTCTTGAACAGTAATTTCTTTGCCTTCCACCACAACAAAAGCGCTCTCGCTGCCGGCAGTGGGGGCAGGCATAGCTGCAACCAAGGGCAGCGTGGGTGTAGGCTGGGCAGTAGCCGGTGGTGGGGCGGCGGCAAGAGCGGGAATTTCACCCCCCGGGGCTATGGGTGTTTTGGGGTGCTGCCGCAGTGAATTTTCAATGTAGGTACAAATATCTCCAAGGCTATTTTTTGTCTTTTCAAATACCTGTAAGTGCCGCAGGGTGCGGGGCAGCGCCTGGGGCGACATGCCGTCTATGTACGAAAAAACACTGCAATCTTTTTTTATACCGCTAAGAATGTCGTTATAAAAACTATCCCACTCATATTCCACCCATTTAGAGGTAACATTTTCGGGCGAAGTGCCAATTACAATGAGCACCTGGCATTCATCCAGCGCATCGTCAATATTTTTCTTATAATGGGCGGCGCCCATAATTTCCAGCGTTACATTGCTGAAAAAAGTGTGAATACCCCGCCGCATAAGCTCTTCATAAAGCTCTTTGGCCATGGCACTTTCCTTGGTATAGGCACCGTTTGCGTCGGTATTTTTAAAGGATAAAAACACCGTAAATTCCTTCATGCACATGGCTCCTTTATTTTAGGCAGTGGGTAAATGCCGGCAAGGCAAAGCTGCATATTTGCACCGCTTTGCGACAGGTTTTCTTAAAAACAGAATATATTTGTTTAAGTATACCACTAATTATTTAACCCCGCAAGAATTTATGGCGGGTATGTGCGCACTGTTCTAAGGCAAAGCGCAGCCCCATAAAAAGGCAGCCGGCCTCATGCAGGCCGGCTGCGGTTGCAGTGCGCTTAGGGTTAATTGTACATGCCGTTTTGTTCCATATAGCTATAAATTTTTTGCCCGTGCTCTTGCTCTTCTTTTTGAATATGGTTAAGGGCACTGCGAATGCCAACATCCTTAAATTCAAAAATGCTGGTATCGTATACCGAGGAAACATGCTTTTCGGTAGAAAGTAAATCTTTACACAAAAATGCATCCTTTTGCTTGTTGGCGGTGCTGTTGGAAGCAGTATTGCCTGCATTGGTAGCAGGGGCTGCTGTTTGGGCCTGGTTGCCGCCACCTGCGCTCATGGTGGGCACAGTGCCCGAAGAAATTTGGTTTAGGGTGTTTAGGTGCTGTTGTTCGGCCTGGCCAAGCTGGGTGAAGAGGTTTTTCAGCTGGGCATCCTGTGCGTCGTTGGCATAGTTGCTATATTTTTCAATACACAGTTTTTCGTGTGAAATTAGGTCTTGCAAGAGAGTGGTTTCTTTTTGTGTTAAAGTCATTATAAAAACACCTCCGTTTTATTTGTTACAAGTATTTCCATTCCTGCGAACATCATGCAGTGCAAGTACGCGGCTGCCGCAAACCAGCAGGAAAAATACGGTTTAACAGTGTCGCAGTATTTATACATTCGATACTATTTATTGGAAACACTAGGTGTGGAGGTGTTTTGCAATGGTATCTCGAAAATCGGTAATAACGTTCGGCATGGTGGCTATTCCCATTGCCATGTACACAGCAACGCAGGATAACGACATCCATTTCAACCAGCTGCACAAGGAAGATAATAGCCGTATTCGCTATAAAAAAACCTGTGCCCACTGCGGCAAGGAAATTGCGGCGGGCGATATTGTAAAGGGCTTTGAATACGATAAGGACCAATATGTTGTAATTACAGATGAAGAAATTGAAAAGATTAAAACCGAAAAAGAAAAATCTATTCAAATTTTGCACTTTGCCCAGCTTAACCAAATTTCGCCCGTCTACTACGATAAAACCTATCAGGCCGCACCCCAGGCCGGGGGCGAAAAAGCCTTCGAGCTGTTGCGCTCGGCGCTTATGGACGAACAAAAAATTGCAATTGGCAAAACTGTAATGGGCACCAAGGATACATTAATGGCAATTATTCCGCGTGAGGAAGGCATTCTTATTGCTACCATGCTCTATGCCGATGATATTAAGCAGCTGCAAAAACCGTATGAAAAGCCGCAGGTTGCCGAACAGGAGCTGAATATGGCCAAAATGCTCATCAACTCGATGGATACCCCCTTCGACCCTTCAAAATACAAGGATGAATATCAGTCGAAGCTGCGTGCATTGATTGAAACCAAAATTTCCGGCAGGGAAGTGGTCGCCCCCGAAAGCGAAAACACCGGCAAGGTTATCGACCTTATGGAGGCCCTAAAGGCCAGTGTGGAAAAGGCCCAGAAAGAGAGAGAACTGGCGTAAAATTTTATGGCTGAAAAACTCAATGCGTATCACCAAAAGCGCAATTTTGAAAAAACGCTGGAGCCACAGGGTGGGGCCACAGAGGCCGGTGGGGCCCTTCGTTTTGTTGTGCAGCACCACATGGCCCGCAGGGAACACTACGATTTACGCCTGGAATGGCACGGCGTTCTTTTAAGCTGGGCGGTGCCCAAGGGGCCTTCTTTCAACACCCGCGATAAACGGCTGGCCGTGCAGGTGGAAGAACACCCGCTGGAATACAGGCACTTTGAGGGAAATATTCCCAAGGGGGAATATGGCGGCGGCGTGGTTATGCTGTGGGACGAAGGCAACTGGCAGCCCTATGGAGATGTAGTGGAAGGGCTGCAAAAAGGCGCGCTTAAGTTTGTGCTTCATGGGAAAAGGCTCAAAGGGAAATGGGCGCTGGTGCGGCTGAAAGCCAAAGCCGGCGAAACCAAAGAAAACTGGCTTTTGCTCAAAGAAAAGGATGAGTATACCAAAGCGGACGACGGCATTACGCAATTTACCACCAGCATTCGCACCGGGCGCACCATGGCAGAAATTGAACAAGGGCAAGAGGGCAAGCTGCCGAAAAACCCTATCGCCCATGCCGATGTGCAGCTTGCCAAGCTGGTAGCCACCGTGCCCGAGGGAAGCGAATGGTTCTTTGAGCTGAAATATGACGGCTACAGAATGCTGGCCTTTGTAGAAGGCAATAGTGTGCGGCTGGTTACCAGAAACGGCAACGATTACACAAGCCGCTTTCCAACCGTAGCCGCATCTCTTATCAATTGGGCCGCCGGCAGGGCCATGGTTTTAGACGGTGAAATGGTGATAACCGATGCACAGGGCAAGACCGATTTTCAGGCGCTGCAAAACTATATGGGCAACCCGGAAGGCAAAAGCCCTACCTATATTGTTTTCGACCTTTTGGCCTTGGATGGCGCGGATATAAGAGCCCGCCCCCTGCTTGAAAGAAAAGAAACGCTGGAAGGCTTACTGCACAATGCCCCCCAAAACTTATATTACAGTAAACATGTACAGGGCAACGGCAAAGAAAGCCTGCTTGCGGCCTGCAGCTATTATTTGGAAGGGATTATTGGTAAAAAGGCCCATTCCCCTTACAGCGGCACACGCAATGGCGATTGGGTCAAGTTAAAATGCATGAAAAGGCAGGAATTGGTAATCGGCGGTTATACCCTTTCCGAAAAGAAAACCAGCGGAATTAGCTCGCTACTGCTGGGGTACTATTCGGGCGGGGAATTACACTATGCCGGGCGTGCCGGCAGCGGCTTTAGCCAACTGGGCATGCAAGAGCTGGAAGGCAAGTTTGCAAACCTAAAGAGCAGCCTGCCGCCCTTTACACCCGCGCCCAAAGCCAAAGCCAATGAACGCATTACCTGGCTGCAGCCGTTGCTGGTTGCCGAAATTCAATTTGCCGAATGGACCAAAGACGGCCTGTTAAGGCAGGCGAGCTTTAAGGGCCTGCGCACCGATAAGCACCCCGGCGAGATCACCATGGAAAAACCCCAGGACGAAGCCCAGCCCCAAGGGGCTGCCAAACAAGCGGAGATACCCATGGAAAAAAACAACAGCGTTACTATAGAGGGTGTTACCCTTACCAACCCCGGTAAGGTGCTGTTTGAAGACGGCGCGGTAACAAAAGAAGATGTTGCCCGCTATTACGCGCAGGTAGCGCAGCGCATGCTGCCCTATGTAAGCCACCGTATTCTAAGCGTGGTTCGCTGCCCCAAGGGGCCTTCGCATGCCTGCTTTTTTAAAAAGCACCCCGGCACCCAAAGCAAGGGAATTGCCACACTGCCGGTAACCTCTGGCGAAGGGGAAACCAAAGAGTATTTCTATATTGAAAATATAGCGGGGCTGCTTTCGGAAGTGCAGATGGGTACGCTGGAATTCCATATATGGGGCAGCCGTGCGCAAGCGCTTGAAATGCCGGATATAATGGTGTTTGACCTCGACCCAGACGAGGGCATGGAGCTCGGTAGGGTATACCAGGGCGTGAAAGATTTAAAAAGTATTCTGGACGAGCTTTCGCTATGCTCCTACTTAAAAACCAGCGGCGGCAAGGGGTATCATGTAGTGGTGCCCTTGAAGCCGGTTGCCTCGTGGGATGTATTTAACGGCTTCGCAAAGCGTGTGGCCCAGGTTATGGAGCAAAAATGGCCCGACCGCTACACAAGCAATGTGCGTAAAGCCAAACGTGCCGACAAAATATTTATAGACTGGATACGAAACGGCAGGGGTGCCACAAGCATTGCACCGTATTCAATACGCGCCCGAAAGGGGGCGCGGGTTTCTATGCCCATTGCATGGCACGAGCTTGAAACAGTGCCACCCGATAGCATACGCATGCAGGATGCACTGCTGCGCATACACCAAGACGACCCCTGGAGCGGCTTTTTTAGCAATACTCAAATGCTAAAATAACAGACGCAGCACACAAAGTGTGCTCAGAGTTTTTGCACGAAAGATACCTTTCGCCAGCTACCTTATACCCAAAAACATAATACCCATGAAAATGATTAGGAAATGGCTGCACAATTCCTTCAAGGCGGTAAGCCTCTAGTTTCAGTTCATGGTCTTAGCATATAGTACGAACTTCTTTCTTCATTGCGGCACTCCCTTTGGTTTATAATACTACCAGAAAATAATAAATTCTTGTATGATATCTTCAGCTGGAATAGCCACTGCATATATATTGCACATTGTACCATAAAAAAAGACATACCCACCTTGAAGAAGGGTATGCCTATCTAATGTTGTAATGTGCATTAGCTATTTATTCTATAAACGGTTGCACCTTCCCATTGGTGCAACACTTCATAGTTCTGTTCTTTGCAAAAATCATCCCACATAAACACCAAAATACCCGTGCCTGTTTCAAAACTATCTACCATGCTTTCTCCGTCTTGCAGCGATAAAGCATGCTCCAGAGGAACAAGCAAAAATGGTGCATGCATTAAATTGCAAACTTCTTCGGCAGCTACGGGGCTAATATCATCGTAATCGAAAAAATACTCTCCTTTGCATTGTAGGGGAGCTTGGCCTTTAAGGTTAGAAACGGCATAAATCTGAAAATTTGTATCGTCATAAACAGCTACCCCGAGCACTGGCGCTCTGCATAAATGCGAGTATTCAATTGCCTCACGTTCAAGATTTTCCGAGCGAATGTGGTCGTACCAATAAACACTTACAAAATGCTTGCGTACAACAAGTACCGCAGGCTCCACGTTGGCTATATCTCTTGAGGCGTTTCGCATAATAGATTCAAAAGCGGCTTGTTTTTCGGCCTTCTCCCCTTCATCCAATATGCCGTTAATAGTATTGTTTGCAATGTTTTTTAACAGCTCCAATGCCAACAAGTCTTGTTTGTTCGCAGCTAACTTCTTATTAAATTTTTTCTCGAGGGTAGAAATAACTTCCTCGCTGTTGTCGCATCTTATGTGAATGCTTGCGTGTTTTGAACCCATAAAACGCCCTCCAATTATAAAAAATCTTCACCAATGCATTAAAGCCTTCAAATTTGCATTCCGGCAGAGCAACGAAAAATTTTATAAAATCATAGCATATGAGGTACACCAAAACAATATGGGCATATCGTGCGGCATAAAAAACACTTTATCTTTAACTTTTTGTTCT
>CAYYOY010000101.1:0-6814 GCA_964473265.1 uncultured Oscillospiraceae bacterium | reverse complement strand
CAGTGAAATATGGCACAACCGGCCATGGCCGCCGCACTGCAACAGGCAGCCACCTGTTGTGGCTACATAGAAGTGCTGGTCTGCTACCGCGAACGCGCCGCCGCACCTATGCGCTAACGCCAACAAGGAGGTTTGACGCATGAAAATACTGGTACTCAACGGCCCCAACCTCAACCTGCTGGGCAGCCGCGAACCAGGCATATACGGCAGCCTTACCCTGGCACAAATTGAAGAGCAGCTGCTGGCCCAAGCCCAAGGCCTGGGGCTGGAGCTGGAATTCTTCCAGAGCAACCACGAAGGCGCACTCATCGATAAACTGCACCGGGCCGTAGGCCTGACGGACGGCGTTGTACTAAATGCGGGTGCCTATACCCACACCTCGGTGGCGCTACGCGATGCCATTGCCGCCACACGCCTACCGGTGGTAGAGGTACACCTTTCAAATGTTTATGCCCGCGAGAATTTTCGCCACACCTCGCTGATAGCACCTGTATGCCTAGGCAGTATCTGCGGTTTTGGTGCGGTTTCGTACAAACTTGGGCTAACGGCCTTGTCCGAGCATTTGCAGAAAGCCTAGTTCGCTTGCTGTACTACTGCACAAAAGGTGGATACCCCGCGCATATCGGGGCATCCACCTTTTGTTAAATTCTAACCGTACCTACCGCACCTACGCTTTAAGGCTGCTCTCCGGCTGTTTTGGTGCTTTGGGGCGTATTGCTTTCCAAATAACAAATGCTATGTAAAAATCCACCATGCTATGCACTAGGGTGCCAACACCCACCAGCAATACGACCGAATTTACAAACCCTTGGGTATAGTAGGCTTGGGCCATGCTGTTGCCAAAATAAAAGGGCATTACCACTGCTATTTCACCTAAAGCATGCAACAGCGCAATGCCCAGCGAAAAGAGGTTGGCCCCCTTTACCGAGCTTAAAGCAGAAGGGTATTTCTGCAAAATTACCCCGCCCACCAGCGCGAATACCACCTGCGAAGTGGCACGTAGAACAACCACAAGAGGAAAACCACCCAAGAAAAACCCCAAAGCCGTGCCGAGCGACACCGCTACGGCAACAGGCGCCGAAATAAACACGGCGATAAAAATTGCAACATGGCTGCCAAGCGTGAAGGAAGCCGGTTCTAAAATGATTTTTAAGGGCGAAAACATGGGTATAGCAACGCCGATTGCACAAAGCAAGGCTGCCAAAATAACGGAATATGTACGTTTGTTCTGCACCTGTATTACCTCTTTCTATCGAACAAGGTTTTCTGTTGTAGCTGCGTTACTGCTTATGAATAGCGGCTGTGGAACTTCCACAGCCGCCGTAAAATATACTTATTCCGCTGGGGTTTCAGGAGCTTGCTCTGCCTCTGCGGGGGCTGCCGGGTCTTCGGGCAGCAACGCGCGCATGGAAAGGCTTACACGCTTGCGGTCGAAATCGAGCTCGGTAATTTTAACCTCTACTTCATCGCCAACCGCCAGCTTATCGGCTACCTTTTCCACACGTTCTCTGGAGATTTGCGAAATGTGAATTAGGCCGTCTACACCCGGAACCACCTGAGCGAAAGCGCCAAAGCTGGTTACCGACATAACTTTGGTTTTTATTACGTCGCCCACCGAAAGAGTGCTCTTTACAACTTCCCAGGGGTTTTCCTCGCTCTTCTTGTAGATAAGCGAAACCTTCTTGTTTTCGGTGTCGATATCTTTAATGGTAACTTCCAGATGGTCGCCAATGCTTACAACTTCGCTGGGGTGCTTAACGCGCCGCCAGGTAAGGTCGGTCATGCCAATGCGGCCGTCCACACCGCCAAGGTCTACAAACACGCCAAAGTTGGTAATAGATTTTACCACGCCGTGGTATACCTTGCCAACCTCAACCTCTTGCCAGAATTTTTCAGCCAGAACCTTGCGTTCCTCACGCAGCACGGCAGAAACAGAACCCACCGCACGCTTACGCTGACGGTTGGTTTCCAGAATGCTGAAACGAACTTGTTTGCCTTTCATTTGGTTCAGATCGGCTTCACGGGGCAGGCCCGACTGCGAGGCAGGAATAAACACCCGTACGCCCATAGTGCTGGCCAGCAGGCCGCCGCGCACTACCTCGGCAATAACGCCTTCCAAAATTTCGCCGGTTTCGGCAGCGTTCATTACCTTTTCAAAGCCGATGGCGGCATCCACCCGACGCTTGGAAAGCATCATGGTGCCGTCTACGTCATTTACACGAACCACCAGCAAATCCAGCTCGTCGCCGAGCTTAACAAGATCTTCTGGCTTGGCCGAGGGGTCGTCTGTCAACTCGTTCAGCGGCACATACGCGGCATGCTTGGTTCCAACGTCAACCAGCACCTCGGTAGGCTTTATGCCAATGACTACAGCCTTAACCCTTTCTCCGTTGTATGTACTTTTGAATGATTCGTTGAGCATCTCCTCAAAGCTAAGCTCATTGTTCTCGATGTTGCTCATGGTTTGTTGTACCTCCTTAATTATACAAGCCGGAGTGGACGCCCCGGCCGTAACGCCGATACGCTTTGCCCCTGTAAAGTCTACCCGCGAAAGTTCGCCGGCGCTTTGAATGTGATACGTGGGGCAGTGGCTGCGGCAAACCTCGGCCAACTTCAGGGTGTTGGAGGAATTTTGCCCCCCGATTACCAGCATAAGGTCGCAACGCTGCGCAAGTGCCAGAGCCTCTTTCTGGCGAGAAACCGTAGTATTACATATTGTACCAAAAACTAATAGATTTGTACACACCTTTTTTGCAATTTCTGCGCACTTTCTCCATTCCAATGTATGAAAAGTGGTCTGTGCAACCATAAACACTTGCAAAAAGTTCGCAAACTTCCCATCTTCTGCCATTTTTTCAATTTCTTTAGCAGAAGAAACTACCAAAGACGGTGCCCGGCAGTGCCCCACAATCCCCTCTACTTCCGGGTGAGAAGCGTCGCCTGCCACCAAAAGCAGGCTGTTGCCGTCATCCGGCACCTCTGCTGCAATGCTATGTATTTTTGCAACAAAGGGACAAGTTGCGTCCAAGTATTTCAGCCCCAGCTGCCGAATGCGTTCATATACCGATAGCCCCACGCCGTGTGAACGGATAGCCACCGCAGCACCCGGCGGCACTTCTTCAGGGCTTTGCACCACCGCCACGCCCAATTCCTCCAGGCGCTGAATGACCTGTGCGTTATGAATAAGCGGCCCCAGCGTGTAAATTTTGCCGTTAGCGGCGTATTGCTCTACCATTTCTACCGCGCGGTTCACCCCAAAGCAAAAGCCTGCGGTTTTTGCCAGCTCAACTGTCATGGGTACTTTCCCCCAGTAGCCGTGCAATATGTTCAAAAACCAGCTTGCTGCCGCGTTTGAGGGCGGCAAAGCCTTCTTCTTGAAGGCCAAGTGCCTCAATGGGTAATATCTCCCCATAGCGCACGGTTATGTGGCTGCGAAAACGCAGCTTTTCCGGGTAGCATATAGCGCAGGGCAACACGCCTGCCTGCGCCTGCTGCGCAATAAGTGCGACACCGGTTTTGGGCTTGCCAAGCTTGCCGTCTTTAGAGCGTGTTCCTTCGGGGAAAATGCCCAGCAGCCTGCCTTCCCGCAGCAGTTGAATGGAATAATCTACCGCGCTGGTATCGCCCTTACCCCGTTCTACCGGAAAGGTGCCAACCGAGCGCACAATGGAGCCCAGCACCGGCAAGCGGAATAGTTCGGCTTTGGCCATAAAATGCACCTGCCGCTTTATGCCGAACACCAAAAAGAAGGGGTCGAGCAGGTTGGAATGATTACACGCCACAATATAGCCACCCTTGGCCGGCTGGTTTTCAACTCCTTCATATTGGATACGAAAAGAGATTGAGAGGAAAAACTTACTTAAATTACGACAAAACCAGTACAACATCGCGCCCCCAGTCGTTCATTTTTAGCTTTATAAGTGCTCAGCCGCAAGGCGTGCGGTAGAAAAAGCAATTTGCAGATTAAAGCCGCCTGTATAGGCATCAACATCTAAAATTTCGCCTGCGAAGTATAGCCCGGGCACCAGACGCGACTGCATGCTACCGGGGTCAACCTCTTGCACGCGTACGCCTCCGGCCGTTATAATGGCTTCTTCAATTGGGCGAAAGGCTATAGGCGTTAATGGAAAAGCTTTTAGTAGGCTGCAAAAGCCCAGGCGCTGCTGGCGGGTAAGTTGGTTGGGCTTTTGCTGCGGCGTTAGCCCGGCTAGCTCAATGGCAACGGGTATCAAGCTTTTGGGCAGCAGCTCTACCAAAGCGTTGGTAAGATTTTTATTATTATACTTTTGAAAATCTCTTAGTAAGCGGGCATCCAGCTGTTCGGGCTGCAAGCCGGGTTTTAAGTCGATAGTAATACAATACCCCTGCGCCTGCTGCATATGGGAGGAAGCGCTGAGTACCAGCGGGCCAGACACGCCAAAATGTGTAAAGAGCATTTCGCCCAGTTCTTCAAACACCGGGCGTTTGGTGCCTTCCTTCCACAGACGAAGTGTTACATTGCGCAGCGAAAGGCCGGCAAGCTCGGAACACCAGGCCTCGCGGGCTACCAGCGGTACCAACGAGGGCTTGGGCGGCTGTATGCTATGCCCGCAGGCTGCTGCCAGCTGATAACCACTGCCGTCCGAACCTGTGCGGGGGTAGCTTTTGCCGCCGGTAGCCAACACCACGGCATGAGTGGGAATTGCGCCTTTTGTGGTTTGCACCGCCGCAATGCGCCCTTGCCCCAGCACCAGCCCTGTGGCGGCAGTACCGGTGGTTAGCTCGGCACCGGCTTTAACCGCAAATGTGGTGAGTACATCTACAACATCACGGGCACTATCTGAAACCGGAAAAACACGGTTGCCCCGTTCGGTTTTCAGCGGCAGGCCCCGTTCCTCGAAAAAAGCAATGGTGTCGTGAGGGGTAAAACGGTGAATGGCACTGTATAAAAAGCGTGGGTTGGTGCGCACATTCTGCAAAAAGTCTTGCGGGGTGCAGTTGTTGGTAATGTTGCAGCGCCCTTTGCCGGTAATATGCAGCTTGCGCCCGGGGCATGGGCCGCGTTCCAGCAGTAGCACACGTTTACCGTTGGCCGCCGCAAAGCCGGCACAACAAAGCCCGGCAGCGCCGCCACCTACTACCACGGCGTCGTAAGGCTTCAACTAGGCTTGCCCCTCCCCTTTTTCATATACATTGTATTGTTCCCAAATGCCCTCCAGCGTGCTGAAGGTGGCGGCAACGCCTTCGCTGTTTTTCAGCCCTACGGCCACAATGAGGGCGTTAATTAAACTAAGCGGAGCCACAAGGCTATCTACAAACGAGGCCATATCGCTATTTGCCAGCAGCAGAACATCTGCATAGCGCGCCAAGGGGGAAGCTTGTCCGTCGGTAACAGCTACCACACAGGCACCTTTATCGCGCGCGTAGCGGGCAGCTTCGGCGGTGCGCTTAGAATAGCGCGGAAAGCTTATGCCTATAAACACATCTTGCGGGCAAATGCGCATCATTTGCTCGTACATTTCACTGGCGCTGGTGGTGTGGATAACCCGTACATTTTCAAAAATTAAATTAAAATAAAAACCGACAAACGCAGCCAGCACCGAAGAGGAACGCACACCCAAAATGTAAATGCAGCGTGCGGCACAAATGCGGTCTACCGCATGATTAAATGCCTCTGTGTTTACTTCCTCCAGCGTACGGCGTATACACTCTATATCTTGAATAAGTACTTTTTCCAGCAGATTGGCATCGGCCAAACGGTGGTTGCTTACCTCCATGCGCTGCACAGTGGTAAGACGGTTGCGAATTAATTCCTGCAGGCGGGCCTGCAATTCGGGGTAACCGTCGAGCCCCAACTCAAAAGCAAAGCGAACTACGGTAGATTCACTCACTCCCGCCATGGCGCCCAGCCTGGAAGCTGTCATAAAGGCGGCCTGGTCGTAGTGGGTAAGCAAAAAGGCGGCAATACGTTTTTGTCCTTTAGAATATTCCGCCATGCCTGCCTGAATTTGCTCCAAAAGGTCCCTGGGCATGTTTTTCACCTCTGCCACCAGTGTAGCTGTTTTGAAGCAAAAATGCAAGAGTTTGGCGACAAAATTGCAAAATACAAGGCTTTTTTGAAAACAAGCCCGGGCAAAAGCACACCAGCCTTTGCCCGGGAAGTATAGCGCTATAAAAATTTCACCTGTGTTACACACTGGCGGCGCCTTTTAGCCGCAGGCGAAGCTTATCGGCAATCATGGCAATGAATTCTGAATTGGTGGGCTTGCCCCGCAGATTGTGAATAGTGTAGCCAAAATAGGAATTTAGAACGTCTACATCGCCTCTATCCCAAGCAACTTCAATGGCGTGGCGTATGGCACGCTCTACACGCGAAGAGGTTGTGCCATTGTTTTTGGCCACGGTGGGGTAAAGCAGTTTGGTAATGGAATTGATTATATCGGGTTCTTTTACCGCTAAAATGATAGACTGGCGTAGATAGTGGTAGCCTTTAATGTGTGCCGGCACGCCAATTTGCAGGATGATTTCTGTAACCATAAGCTCAAGGTCGGGTGCTGCCTTGGGAAAATGGGCTGTTTGCTTATTTTCCACCCGTCGAGCACCGGATATCATAGCCACACGTTCGGACATAATCTCTACATCAAAGGGCTTTAAGAAGTGGTAGGCCGCACCGGCTTTTATGAGCTCGCTTTCCAGCATTGGGTTATCGAAGGAAGACATGGTCATAAAAATAGGAACAGGAACTTCCTGCTTACGCAGCTGGTGCATTACGCCAATGGCATCTAGCTGCGGCATGAAAACTTCCATTAAAACAACAGTAGGTGAAACGTCCTTT
>CAYYOY010000100.1:0-6937 GCA_964473265.1 uncultured Oscillospiraceae bacterium | reverse complement strand
TCATGCCGTGGCTGGTGCGCTTGGAATAGGGCTCGGGGCAAGAAACAACGCCAATATCATATAAAAATTTATGCCAAAAACGTGAATACAGCAGGTGCAGGGTGGTGTGCTCCATGCCGCCGTTGTACCAGTCTACCGGCAACCAGTAATCCAGTGCTTGCTTGCTGGCCAGCGCATCGTTGTTCAGAGGGTCGATATACCGCAAGAAGTACCAGCTGGAGCCGGCCCACTGGGGCATGGTATCGGTTTCGCGCTTGCCGGGGCCGCCACACTGCGGGCAGGTGGTGTTCACCCAGTCGGTAAGGGTTGCGAGGGGCGAATCTCCACTTTCCGAGGGTTCGTAGCTTTCCAGCTCGGGCAGACGCAGCGGCAGGTGGCTTTCATCCAGCGGCACCCAGCCACACTTTTCGCAGTGCACCATAGGGATAGGCTCGCCCCAATAGCGCTGGCGGGAAAACACCCAGTCGCGCAGTTTGTAGTTCACCTTGGCTTCGCCCTTGCCCTGCTCTGCAAGCCAGGCAATAATTTTTGCCTTAGCGGCTTCTACGTCCAGGCCGTCGAGCATGCCGGAATTTACCAACACACCGGTATCGCAATCGGTAAAGGCGGCTTCTTCTACATTGCCACCCTTAACCACTTCAATAATAGGCAAGCCGAACTTTTTGGCAAATTCCCAGTCGCGCTCGTCGTGGCCGGGCACCGCCATAATTGCACCGGTACCATAGCCCATAAGCACATAGTCGGAAATGAAAATAGGAATTTCCTGGCCATTTACGGGGTTAATACCGCTTACGCCCTCCAGGCGCACGCCGGTTTTATCTTTGGCTACTTCGGTGCGTTCAAAATCGCTCTTGCGGGCGGAAAGCTGCTGGTATTCCCGAATGGCATCGAGATTTTTCAGCTTACCGGCCCAAGCTTCGATATAGGGGTGTTCGGGCGAGATAACCATATAAGTTGCCCCAAAGAGTGTGTCAGGGCGGGTAGTGTATACCGTAAGGGTATCGCCGGCGGTGGTGCCAAAGTGCACCTGTGCGCCGGTGGAACGGCCAATCCAGTTAATTTGCGAAACCTTCACACGGTCTATGTAGTGGACGGCTTCCAAATCATCTATCAGGCGCTGGGCATACTGGGTAATGCCCAGCATCCACTGGCTTTTTACCTTGCGCACTACCAGGCTGCCACAGCGTTCGCAGCTGCCGTTCTGGGCTTCTTCGTTGGCCAACACGCAGTTGCAGGAGGTGCACCAGTTTACGGCCATCTCTTTTTTGTAGGCCAGGCCTTTCTTAAAGAGCTGGATGAAAATCCATTGGGTCCATTTGTAGTAGGCAGGGTCGGTGGTGTTCACTTCCCTATCCCAATCGAAAGAAAGCCCCAACGATTGCAACTGCGCCTTGAAGCGCGCTACATTCTGTGCCGTTACAATTTCGGGGTGAATTTTGTTTTTCATGGCATAGTTTTCGGTGGGCAGGCCAAAGGCATCCCACCCCATGGGGTAGAGTACATTGTAGCCTTCCAGCCGACGCTTGCGGGCCACAATATCCAGCGCCGTGTAGGAACGTGGATGCCCTACATGCAGCCCCTGCCCCGAGGGGTAGGGGAACTCCACCAGCGCGTAGTATTTGGGCTTGGTGTAATCGTTGGAGGCAGCGAAGGCTTTGGTTTCCTGCCAGTGCTGCTGCCACTTTTTTTCAATTTCTGCAAAGTTATATTTCAAGGCAAAAACTCCCCTCTTTCGTTATGCAAGCTCCAGCCGCGGAGCATCCGCCCATAGGCGTTCCAGCCCGTAGAATTCCCGCGTTTCGCTGTAGAATATGTGAACAATTACATCGTAATAATCCATTAAAATCCAAGCGGCCGATTGATAGCCCTCTATACGCTTGGCTTCTATGCCAAACTCTTTGGAAAGCTTGCGGTCCACTTCGTCGGCAAGGGCCTTTACCTGGGTAGAGCTTGTTCCCGAAGCAACGACAAAGTAATCTCCCAAAGTGGAAATACCACTAATTTGCAGCGCCACAATATCGGTGGCCTTTTTGCTATCGAGCAGCTTTACAATCTCTCGTGTAAGCTCTTGTGATGTCATGCCTCGCTTCACTCTCCTTGCAATTTACCGTTATTCATCGGCCTCGGGGTCGTTAATATATAGCTTCCAGGGCGAAACTTGGGCGTTTTCGCCGCGGAAATTCTTATTTAAAATTTCTGCCAGCTGCATGCGGTTAATGCCATATACGGCGTAGCCATGGCTGAAAACACCATAGCCCGGCACGGTGAAATAGCTGATGCTGGCGGGCTCTATCATAAAGGCTTCGTTGGCCAGGGAAAGCATTTTAGGCAGCGGAATATCGGTAGAAACATATTTATAGTTCTGGCTAAGGGCTGCCAAGCTTTTAAAGCGGCCCATAGCCTTTACCTTTTCCATTAGGGCAGTGGCAAACAGCTTGTGGGCGTCTATACGACCAAGGTCGCCACTGGCGTAACCCGCCCGGTAGCGGATAAACCATTCGGCCTTTTCGCCATTTAGGGTTTGGGTGCCTGCTTCCAGTACCTTGCCGGGAAGGTAATCCATTTCAAAGGGGATGGTAACCTCTACCCCGCCCAGGCTGTTTACAATGTTGCGCAGGCCTTCCAGCGTTACGGTAATGTAATAATCGGGCGTAATGGCTGTAAGACGTTTTACCGCCGACGCTACCCCCTCAATGCCACCGCCGTGGCTGTAAACAGCGTTAATTTTGCCGGTAGGCACCTGATAACCCACAAAACTGTCGCGGGGAATTTGCAGCACCTGCGCCGAATTTTCTGCCAAATCAATTTGCACCAGCATAATAACGTCGGTAAGCATTTCGGTATCATCTATGCCGCACACCAAAATACGCACCACGTCCCGGTCGAAGGGTTCGGGTTCCTCAGGCTCTTCTAAGCTACTGGAACTGGACGAAAGGCTGGAGGAAGGCTCAAAATAGCGTGCTTTTTCGGCCTGAGCCGAGCTGCTTTCAGAGGAGGCGGAGCCCGGCCGGTTGTAGCCCATGGAAAGTGCAATGGCAAAGACACTGAAAAATATGGTTACCATTGCTGCCACGAGTACAATTAGCCGGTTTGCGTTTTTATTCATGCTCCATCTGCCCCAATCATTCGTTTAGGGCGCAATGCCATAATCGGCAAATGCGCCATATGTATCGGTGCAGATAAATTTGCCCTCGGCCTTTAGCTCGTCGCGCGTAAATAGCAAGGCTTCCCGCATGGCTTGGTCAAGATTTGTGCGGGCCAGACGGCGCATTTGCTCCACGCCGGGGTAGCGGCGGTCGCGCGAGGTAAGGTCGGCTAAGTAGATTATTTTTTCCAGCTTGCTCATGCCGGCACGAGCCGACGTATGATAGCGTACAGCATTTAGTATGGCTTGGTCTTGGATAGATAATTCATTTGCAATATAGCAAGCCCCAGCCATGCTGTGCCACAGGTTGGGCAAGCGGGAAAGGGTTTCGCAGAGCATTATACCAGAATTCGCTAGGCATTGCAACTGCGCTTCGGGGGGCATTTCTTTGCAGATATCATGCAAAATTCCCGCAGTGTAGGCCTTTTCTTTATCTTCGTCAAATATTTTTGCAAGGCGCACGGCTTCGTGTGCCACCGCCTTGGAATGCTCAAAGCGTTTTTTGCTCATAAGGGGCTTAATTACTTCCAAATAGCTGCGCAACCGGGGAACCTCCTGTGTGTTAGCGGTAAAGCCCATGGGTGTAAATGTATTGTTGCACAGCTGGTTCCAGCATATGCGAAACATCCTGCCCCTGCGCCAGCCGCTTGCGTATTTCGGTGGAAGAAAGCTCAAGCACCTCCAGCGGGAAGATCTGCGCCGTTACCCCCTGGCGGGCCAGCCATTTTACCTTTTGGGTGAGCGCCTGGGCTTGTTCTTTGCCTTTTTCGCGAGCTCCGGCCAACACAACGGCAAGCTTGCCTATTTCACGCCAGTTGCGCCACTGCTCGAAGCTCAGCAGCATATCCGCGCCTATAATAAGATACAGCCGGCTTTGGGGAAAGCGGCTGTGCAGTACCTGCAGAGTATTGTAGGTGTAGCTTGGGGGCGGCATGGAAAGCTCTTGGTTATCGGCGGCCAGCAAGCTGTGGCCGGCACAGGCCAGCCGGCACATGGCCAAGCGGTGCTCGCCCGAAAGTAGGCTTGGCGCGGGCTTGTGGGGTGGTTTAGCGCAGGGCAACAACAGAACTTTATTCAGCCCCGCAAAGCGTGCCGCAGCCAACGCCAACCCAGTATGGCCCTTGTGTATAGGGTTAAAGCTCCCGCCAAAGACACCCAGTTTTTCCAACAGGCTCCCCCTACTCTAAAACAATATAGTCAACTGCCAGGCAGTTTTATAAGCAACAAGCTTTGCTTGCCGTTGACTAACAGTCTACTCAAGGCACCCATTCGGGTGGCGGGTGGGGCATTCTGCTCCACGCATCAGAATTAGCAAATTAATTTGAAAGAACTATAACAGGCTTTTTGGGGTTGGGCTTGTACAGCACAAAACGGCTGCCGATCACCTGCACAATATCTGCCCCGGTGGCCTCGGCCAGTTCTTGGGCAGCTTCGCGCGAAGAAAGGGGGCAGGTTTCCAGCACACGCAGTTTAATAAGTTCGCGGGCGGTAAGGGCATCCTGCACTTGGGCGGTAAGCTGGGGGTTCATGCCGCCTTTGCCCATTTGCAAAATGGTATCAATGGGGTTGGCAAGGGCACGCAGTTGTGCCCGCTGTTTTGTGGTAATCAAACTTGTATTCTCCTTTGTAGTTGTTCATATAGTGCCGCCAGGGCCAGCCCCCGGTGGCTGATTTTATCTTTCTCTTTGTCGGACATTTCGGCGTAGCTTTTGCCATCCACCAGAAAAACTGGGTCGTAGCCAAAGCCCCCCTGCCCCAGCCCCTGGGGTGCAAAGGCAATTTCGCCGGGGCTTGCGGCCTCGCAGGTAATTTCATCCCCGGGTGCCAGCACCAAGCAGACCGCACAGACAAACCGTGCCGTGCGCTGCTGCTGGGGAATGCCCTCCATTACGGTTAGCAGCTTTTGCCAGCGGGTTTGGTCGCTGGCACCGGCACCGGCATAGCGGGCGGAATAAATTCCCGGCGCGCCGTCTAGGGCATCTACGCACAGGCCGGAATCGTCCGCCAGGCTGGGCAGGCCGGTGGCTTCGAAAACTGCCATGGCCTTCAGGCGGGCATTTTCGGCAAAACTGCTGCCCGTTTCTTCTACCTCCAGGCCGGGGCAAAGCTGCGATTGCGGTACAATTTCAATGCCCAGTGGGGCGAGAATGCGCCCTATTTCCTCTATTTTACCGGGGTTTGTGGTGGCGGCAACCAGCTGCATGTTCTATTCCTCCTGTGTGGTTTGGGCGGCAAAGAGCGCCCCAGCAAATTCTTCGGGAACAAAGGGGCGTAAATCTTCCAGCTGTTCACCCACACCCACAAAGCGCACCGGTAGGCCCAACTGGTGGGTAATGGCTATAACAATGCCACCCTTGGCCGTGCCGTCCAGCTTGGTAAGCACAATGCCGGTAAGGTTGGCGGCGGCGGCAAACTCCTTGGCCTGGTTTAAGCCGTTCTGGCCGGTGGTGGCGTCCAGCACCAGCCAGTTTTCGCGGTGGCTGCCGGCAGCCTCGCGGTCGATTACCCGCGAAATTTTTGAAAGCTCATCCATAAGGTTTTTCTTGTTGTGCAACCGGCCTGCGGTATCGCAAATGATAAGGTTTTTCCCGCGGGCCTTACCGGCGGCCAGTGTATCGTAGACCACAGCGGCAGGGTCGGAACCTTCTGCCTGGCGGATGATCGGGCAGCCGGCACGCTGTGCCCAGGCTTCCAGCTGGTCGGCTGCGGCAGCGCGAAAAGTATCGGCCGCACCCAGCAGCACGCTTTTGCCTTGGGCGGTGTAGTAAGCTGCCAATTTGCCAATGGTAGTGGTTTTGCCCACCCCGTTCACGCCTGTAACCAGCAGCACGGTAGGCTTATCTTCCGGCAGCATAGGGGCAGGCAGCGTAAGCATAGCGGCGATAATTTCCCGCAGGGCTTCGCGCAGCGCATCCGGGTTATTTATACGCTTTTCCTTCACCTGCCGGCGCAGCTGGGCCATAATTTCCTGCGCGGTGGCAATGCCAACATCGGCCAAAATAAGAATTTCTTCAATTTCTTCGAATAGCGCTTCGTCTAGGCGGGCGCCGGTAAGTGCCTGCCCCAGACGTTCTAAAAAGGAGCTGCGGGTTTTTTCCAGCCCTTTTTCCATTTTACTGCCAAAGAGTGCCAAGCTCTTCCCTCCAGTGCCATATATTATGTGCCATACTGTTCAATTTGAGAAACCTCTAGCTTGAGCAGCTTGGAAACGCCTTCCTCTTGCATGGTTACACCATATAAAACGTCGGCCTCTTCCATGGTGCCACGCCGGTGGGTAATTGCAATAAACTGGGTTTTATCGCACATTCTGCGCAGATAGGCAGCAAAACGAGCTACGTTCACATCGTCCAATGCCGCTTCAATTTCGTCTATTACGCAGAAGGGCGCGGGGCTTACTTTAAGAATAGCAAAGTAAATTGCAATGGCCACAAAGGCCTGTTCACCGCCCGAAAGCATGGAAAGGTTCTTTACCAGCTTGCCGGGTGGCTGCACAAAAATTTCAATGCCGCTTTCCAGAATATCCAGTGGGTCGGTAAGGGTTAGTTCGGCTCTACCGCCCCCAAAAAGCTCAGTAAAAATTCTAGAGAAGTTCGTATTTATTTTGTCAAATTTTTCCCTAAAAATGCTGCACATATCGCTGGTAAGAGTGCGAATGATGTCCAATAGCTGCTCCTTTGAGCTTTCCACGTCCTCCAATTGCTCTTTGAGGAAGGTATAGCGCTGCGAAACCTCGGCATATTCCTCAATGGCACTTACGTTTACATTGCCCAGTGCCTTTATCTTGGCCCGCAG
>CAYYOY010000099.1:5824-6941 GCA_964473265.1 uncultured Oscillospiraceae bacterium | reverse complement strand
CAATGAGAGCAGAATCGTCAAAGCATATATCAGAAGTTCCAGTAACCTCATTGTGCAACTCTACTGTCCTGGTAGCCATTGCTTCATTGAATTGAATAACTCTAAACATTTTGTCAGCTCCTAATAAAAGTTAATGCATGCTAGGATAAAAAGAAACGACATACCCATTTGAACCATATGCAACTGTATAGGTATTTCCATTGACATTGTACACAGCATATGGTCCTTTCGCTCCAATCCCCGAATTAATTGGTGTATTTTGCAATACTTGTTTCAAAAAGCTTGGAATGTCATTAACTCCTTTTGCAAGAAAGTCAGCAGAATGTGAACTTTTAATATGCTGCAACCCTGAAGTAGCATTTCCTTTTTCAAGCCACAGCAGCTTCCCATCTGGTGTTTTGGTTATCATAACAATATCTTCTGCATTATACTTCACACCGCTTTTTTCTAGTTCTTTCAAAAGATTAATATCCACATTAGTTCCTACATACTGTCCGGAGTAATACCCCATCATCTTATAGAAATCTAAGGACAAAGTCATGGCTGCCGCAGAGTATGCCCAAGCAATTGCAGCCCACTGTGCAATTATAGAAAGTTCTGGTTTTTGCGCCATAGCCTGGCCAAGCTCTGAATTATATATGCCACCGGTAGCGTAACCTAGTGTGGTTTCACCGGCTATGCGCCGTAACCATTTAATTTGTTGCTCGTTGAAATGAGTGCTATAGCTAATCTCCAAATAATTATACCATATAAAATCGGGCAGTTCTGCCTTAATGTAAAAGTTGGCCCACCCTTCTCAGGCGTAGTCATCTTCACCCGGAACCGGCTTGCCTGCCCACAATGCCTGATAATACTCGCTGGTGCGCATTACACCGGGGTAGAGGTTGTGGCTGCCCGGTGGGTAGCCTCCCAGCACACAATTCCAACCCTGGCTGGCATATTGCCCCGCACCATGGTTAAGGGTGCAAGGCTGTGCCGCAAAGCCCGTCGGCTTTTCACTAAACCATTTATACTGTGCTGCTCCAACATGCACCATGTGTAGTAGTTGCGCCGCCAACCCCGACAAATCCACCATGGTTACCGGGTTGTTGTTGCCATAGGCATAGCGGTTGCGGGT
>CAYYOY010000099.1:0-5724 GCA_964473265.1 uncultured Oscillospiraceae bacterium | reverse complement strand
CCCTTAGGTAAAGCTGGCCTGTTTGCACGGTATACTGCTGGGCGTTGTAGCCCCACATGCGGCCCTGCTGGGGCTGGCCGGTTTGCAGGTTGCCCCAAGGGTCGTAGGCGTAGGCGTAACTACGGTTTACTACTACTCTAAATATTTACAACCCCGTAGCCACAGCTCACCGTTTGGGCCAACCTCAAGAACATATTCTGCGCGTTCAAAACGCTCGTAGTTCTCAAGAATAAAATCATTTACGGTTTTGTAATCTGTGTAGCTTTTGCCGGGCGGGGGCGGGTACTTGTACCCATTCAGGCTATACACGCCATCATATGTCAAAAAAATTCCATAGTCCTCGTCATCAATGCCAACTGGGTTATGAAAATAGACATAAGCAGCTTTTGCTACAATAATATTGTTGGAAGTAGAGTATTCGTAAACGTAAAAATGGGGCATGGCATTGTCGCCGGGAAGGAATCCGTATGCACACAGCTCGGGCAGATAAATAAATTTTTTGCCGTTATCCTCAACGGGCTCGTCAAGGCCGTTGCCGGAATGCGTCAGCTTAAAATCGGGTCCCAATAATTTTTTAGCCGTCTCTGCTACAGCCTTTTCAGAAGCAAGGTAATATAGGCCATATACACCTACACTATCATCGTTTGTTGTTACAATACAGGGTTTTTTAGCCCATCCTGCATCAGTTTGAGTAAAAATATTGTCAAATTCGGGAATAACTGCATGAGCTCGCGTTATCCCTTCAAGATAAAATGAAATTTCTTCAGCTAAAGTATATATAGGGGGTTCTTGTTGCTCGTCTTGGCTGGCCGACGATTGCACCGGCTGGTTGGGAAGGCTAGAAATTGCTTGAGAAAACGAACTGTTTGCAGAAGATGAAGACGACGATGACGGTGACGAACTTGCCTCCACCAAATTTGCATTTGAGCAGCCCACGCTAAAAAGCACCGACATTGCGCAAAGGATACCCCATTGTTTTTGCATGCTGAAAGCCCTCCGCTTACTTATTTGTAGCTGTGGGGTAATTATTTAAAACTAGCTTTACGCCTTTTTCAAAAATGTAAAAGCGGTATTTTAGCACACCCGGTTCTTCATAATCATAATAAGGCAAATTGCTGTTGCTTATATCTCTGTCAGCGTATCCCTTAAACGAATGATTTTCACGTCCTATATTTCGAAAGATAGGGACAAATACGACTAAATGCAGATGAATACCGTAAGAAAACCCTGTATTACCCGCAGTGGCAATTTGCTGGCCGCCAAAAACTCTATCTCCATCTTTTACAATAACGGAATTTTGTGCCAAATGTGCATAATAAGAATAGAAAGTTTTTCCCAACATACTATGACGAACCATGATGAAGTTGCCGTTCGTCTTTTCGAAATTAATGTCACCTCCCGTATATCCTGCCTTGATTTTTCCACAATGCCGCTAAAAATTGCCTTGATGGGCAGGTGAACGTCCTCCTGTTTTAAAGTCCACACCCAAATGCCCCAATCTACCACTGCCATTTGCGCGGAACACTCGGCTTACTGCAAACCCATCCGTTTCAGGATAGGTATACCACATAAACGATGGCATATCCGGGAAGATATAATACTTCTCCCAGCACTCCGCATTATAATTATTTGGGTCTGGAGGAGTGCCACCTCTTTCAATTAAGTAAAAGTATTGAGGCGAATGCTTAATGGGATATAAACTGTGCGTTTTAATTTTAGAATACACATCGGCTTCTAATATACAGCTCCACCCGGGGCTTGCATACTGGCCGATACCGTGGTTGGTCGAGCAGGGAATTCCTGCGTAACTGGGCTTTTCGCTATACCACATGCCGGTTTCCTTGTAGCCTAAGCTTGCTGTGTATAGCAGCTCCGCCACCAACCCCAACAAATCCACCATGGTTACCGGGTTGTTGTTGCCATAGGCATAGCGGTTGCGGGTTATGGGTTCTTTTAGGTTGCCCAAATATGTATCGCGTGTGGTAAACGTCCCCATACTGGGCGCGTAGTTCCTCGCCCTTAGGTAAAGCTGGCCTGTTTGCACGGTATACTGCTGGGCGTTGTAGCCCCAAAGGCGGCCCTGCTGGGGTTGGCCGGTTTGCAGGTTGCCCCAAGGGTCGTAGGTGTAGGTGGTCTGCCGGTTTAGGTCGCTATCCACCAGGCCAGACACACTGCCCCTGCCGTCGTACAGGTAATATTGCTTGCCCTCAAACTCTTCCACCGCAAGCCGGTTGACCCCATAGCTGTACACAGCTTTGGGGTTACCACTGGCGTAGTATTCGGCAAGGGGCTGGTGGTATTTGCTGGTGGGGTCGTTCAGGTAGCGGGTGAGCTCGTAATCGTAGCGCAGGCCGCCCCACTCTTTTTGCGGGGTGTAGTAGGGGATGAGCTTGGTATACTCACGGTCGGCTAGCTGCTCAATACCATTGCTCGGCAGCAGCTCTGGCGGCTGGTCGCCGCCGCGGATAATCTCTTTTTTGGCATACTGCCACAGTAGCTCGCGGTAGAATTCGTTCCACCATTTCATGGCTTTGTAGCCGTTGGTGGTTATAAAGGTGAGCTGCGCCAGCATGGTTTGCACAAAGCCATACCAGAAAAAGCCCTGCCAGCCGGGGTCGATGGTGTAGGACATGGTGACATCCGGCGTGGCATAAACCTTTATGCCGCTTTGGATAGGCTCAGGCTGGGGGAAATCGGGGCTGGATTGACAAGGCGGAATGCTGTAAGATACCTCGTACTGCTGGCGCAAAATTTCTATAGCCTTGTAGCCGTCGCCATCGTAAATCAGGGCGTTTACCAGGTTGCCGTCCTCGTACACGGCCTTGAGAAGGTTGTCGGTGGTGTATTGGTAGGTGAACACCGTACCGGTTTCCATATCCTTACGGCGGATGAGGTTGCCGGCATCGTCGTAGGTGTAGCGTTCCAGCAGGCGGTTGGTGTCATGCTCGCGCTTGCTGGTAAGCTGGCCAAGTTTGTTGTATTCATAGCTAGTACGCGCCACAACTGAAAAGTTTATACGTTGTTCTTCATAAATGCGGTTGCCCGCAGCATCGTAATCGTATTCGCCCTCTACGCGCTGGCCATCCAGCAAAAAGGTGTAAGAGAGCAGCTGGTTATTTGCATCGTAGCAATAGAACCATTGGCGTTCGCCGGTTGTTTCGCCGTCCGGCGAGAAGAGAAGCTCCTTCTCATCGGTGATGTTACCCATTTCGTCATAGGCGTAGGTGTAGGTGGCGAGGGGGTAGTCCTCGCCATCGCATTGGGGATACCAGCGGATGACCTCGAGCTCCAGCAGACGGTCGGCTTTGTCGTAGTGGTAGACCGTATGCAGGCCTGCGTCCGAAAAAGAGGAGGTAAGGTTGGAATTGCCGTCGTAGGCGTAGCGCACAGCCGTGCCGTCTCTATCTACCACCTGTACAATGCGGTTGAGGGCATCGTAGTCGTAGGCAACGCAGCTGGCGTCGGGGTAGGTGACGGCGGTCATGTTGCCAAAGGTGTCGTAGGTGTAGCTAAGGGCAAGGCCATCGGGTGTGCGCAGCTGGGTAAGCTGGTTGACCTTGTTGTAGCTATACTGCGTTTCGCCCACTGCATCTTGCATTGCAATGCGGTTGCCAAGCGAACTGTACGATTGCGAAACCCCCGTCTCTTTGCCCGAAAAGGTGGTGTTTATAAGCTGATTAGAGGTGTCGTATTTATAGCTCACCTGCTGCCCGGCAGCGTCGGTTGTTCGGGTAAGGCGGCCGGCTTCATCGTAGCGGAAGGTTTCGGTGCTTTCATCGGGGTGGGTAATCTTTTTAAGGCTGCCGCCAAAGGTATAGGCATATTGTGTAACAATCCCATTGGCATTTTCATATTGCACCGGGTTGCCCATAAGGTCGTAGCGATACTGGGTGGTGCGCTGAGGCTCCTGCACCTGAAGTAGATTATCGGCAAGGTCGTAGTTATAGCTCACCTTGCTCTTGTTGGGCTGCAAAATAGTGGTGAGGTTGCCATGCTCGTCATACTCCATGCGGGTGGTAATGCCGGTGCGGTCAGTGGTTGCAATTGTACGGCCTAAATTGTCATACTGGGTAAGCTGCTGGCTCCCTACCCAGTCGCTTTCAGCTATAAGGCGGTTATCCCCATCATATAAATAGGTTTTCACATCGCCAGCGGGGTTTATATCTTTAATTAGGTTGCCAGCCGGGTCGTATTCATACTGTGTAACACGGTGTAATTCGGTAGTGCGGAAGCTTCGGCCTCTTTCCCGGCCGGTGGTGTAGGTGCTTTCGGTTTGGGTGGTGAGCCTGCCAACAGGGTCGTAGGTGTAGGTAGTCACCTTGCCTAGTGGGTCTTCCTCCAGAATGGTCCTACCCAGCAGGTCGTATTCATAGAGATACTGTACAGTTGGGCTGCTGCCTGTTGCAATTACATTGTCGTTGCTATCATATTTATACAATATCGTGCCGGCGTCGGGCGTATTTTGCCATGTAATGCGGCCAAAATCATCATATCTGTAGACACTCTTACGGCCAAGGGTATCCACCGTTGCTGCCAGGCGGCCAAATTTGTCGTAGCTATACTCAGTGCGCAAGCCATCTGGAGTGTATTCTTGGCTCAGGCGGAAGGCTGCATCATACTCATAGCTATGTGCACTCCCATTTGGGTATACTATGCCCGTATTAAGCCCGCCGAGGGTATATTCATAGCGGGTTACCGCGCCTAACGGGTTTATGCTGGTGCGCATACGTCCGGCTTTGTCGTAGGAATAGCTGGTAACCGCTCCTTTGGGGGAAGTTTGGGTAAGCATGTTGCCAAGGCTATCGTATGTATAGGTGGTAATGTTGCCTTGCGTATCCTTCTGGGCGGATGTTCTACCGAGTGGGTCGTAAAAATACTCATCTACCACACCCTCGGGTGTGGTCACCTTAATGGTACGCCCCAGCAGGTCATATTCCGATACTGCAGTGTTGCCGTTCTCGTCGGTTACAGTAATACGGTTGCCGGCAGCGTCGTAGGCAAAGTGCATGGCATGCCCGTTGGCGTTTATCTGCCGAATTTGCCTGCCGTTCGGGTCGTATTCATACGAGGTTTTGTTACCCAGCGCGTCAATTTCTGCAATAAGCTCGTTGCGTAGGTTGTAGAAATACTGTGTGGTTGCACCATCGTGCCGTACAGTGTTTAGAAGGTTGCCAATACTATCATAAACACGGGTTGTTGTACGCATTTGCGCATCGGTAATAGTGGCTATGCGCCCCAGTGTGTCATATGTGTAGGTTGTGCTTTGGCCTTCTGGGCCTGTTTTGCAAAGCAAGCGGCCAAATTCATCGTAAGTATATTGTGTAATTTGCTCTGCCTGGTCGGTAGAGCGTAGCAGATTGCCTTGAGGGTCGTACACATTGTAAGTGGCTGCACCACTATTAGAAAGGCTGCTTACGAGCTGCCCCATGTTATCGTATGTGTATTCGGTTATAAGACCAACGGGCTCGATTGTTTTTAGCAGCTTGCCAGTAAAATCATATTGACTTTCTTGCTTATCTCCCGTGGGCAAAACCAGGGCTATCTGGTTACCCATAAGGTCATATTCATAGGCGTATACGAAGCCTATTGCATCGGTCATGGTGCTTTGGCGGTTCATGGCATCAAAGGCATATAGCGTTTCGTTGCCATATGCATCTTTTGCCAGAGCTTGGTTCATTGCGTTGTCATAGCCTGCCGCAGTAACTGCACCTAGTGGGTCGGTGG